>DASUEW010000536.1:0-6002 GCA_036274875.1 Ilumatobacteraceae bacterium | reverse complement strand
CCCGCCGGCTCCGCATCCCGGTGGTGGTCGTCAGCTACGACCGCTTCCCGGGCCGGGCGAGCAGGTTTGCCGCCAGACGCGCGGCGGCGTGCGCCGTGGCGTTCCCGGACTCGACGCTCCCGAGGGCGACGCTGACCGGGGCACCGGTTCGCCGGGCGGTGCTCGACGTCGATCGGCGGCGGGACGGGGTGACCGCCCGCGCCGCGCTCGGTCTGGCGCCCGACCGGTTCGTGGTCGCCGTGATGGGCGGCTCCCAGGGGTCAGGGGTCCTGAACGAGGCCGTGAACGGGATGCTCGACACCTGGGCCGCCGACCGCGGCCTCGCCATCCGTCACGCCCTCGGCGAGCGCTTCGCCGCCAACGCGCGACCACCGCGCGACGGGCGCGGCGGTGTGCTCTATCAGCCGGTCGGCTATGAGCCGGAGATGGCGCTCGTCTACGCGGCCGCCGACCTGTTCGTCGGGCGGGGCGGGGCGAGCACGGTGCACGAGGTCGCGGTGACGGGCGTCCCGGCGATCCTCGTCCCATGGCCGGGCGCGGCCGAGGACCATCAGACGGCCAATGTCTCGTGGCTCGCCGATGACGGCGCGGCGGTGCTGATTCCCGAGGGGCGGATCGACGACTTGGCGCGGACCATCGATCAGCTCCGATCCGACGCGTCGGCTCGGGAGCAGCTGGGTGGTCGAGCGCGCGCGAAGGGCGAGGTCCACCGCAGCGGTGCGTTGGCGGATCTCGTGGAAGTCGTGGCTCTAGCCTGATCGGACCGTGTCCGTTCCAGCTTCACCGCTCGATCTCGCCCGTCAGCACCGGCTCCACATCGTCGGGGTCGGCGGACCAGGGATGAGCGCGATCGCGTTGGCGCTGGCCCAGATGGGTCACAAGGTCTCGGGGAGCGACCTGCGCGAGCGGCCGGTGCTCGACCGGCTCCGCGCGGCCGGTGTCGTGGTGACCGTGGGGCACCAACGCTCGCACGTGCACGGGTGCGACGCGGTCACGTCATCGACTGCGGTGCCGGCGGATCTGAACGAGCTCGACGAGGCACGCCGGTTGGGACTGCCCGTGCTCAGCCGGGCCGGCATGTTGGCGTCGATCTGCGCCTGCGCGCGTTCGCTCGGCGTCGCCGGGACGCACGGCAAGACCACGACGTCGTCGATGTTGATGCTGATTCTCGCCGAAGCCGGGCTTCGTCCGAGCTTCGTGATCGGTGGCGACGTCACCGACATGGGCACCGGCGCCCAGTGGACCGGCGGCGAGTGGTTCGTCGTCGAGGCCGACGAGAGCGACGGGACGCATCTCGAGCTGCCACTGCACGGCACGATCCTCCTCAACGTCGACACCGATCACCTCGACCACTACGGCTCGTTCGACCGCATCGTGGACGGGTTCGATCGGTACCTGAGCCAGATCGATGGTCCCAAGATCGTGTGCGGCGACGATCCCGTCGCCGCCCGGCTGGCCGCCGAGCACGGGGCCACCACGTACGGAACGTCCGAGGGCGTCGACGTGCGCGCCGTCGACGTGCGCGCCGCCCGCGGCAACCTGACGTTCGTTGTCGAGCGGGCAGGAGAGCACCTCGTCGACGTCTCGTTGCCGTTGCGCGGCGTGCACAACGTGCGCAACGCAACCGCCGCGCTGGCGATGGCGGTGGCGATCGGCGTGGATCCCGCGGTGGCGACTGCGGCGCTCGCCAAGTTCGGCGGCGTCGCTCGGCGATTCGACATCCGCGGCATGGATCGCGGCGCGACGTTCGTCGACGACTACGCGCACTTGCCCTCGGAGATCGCGGCCGTCCTCGACGCTGCCCGTCGCAGCGACGACGGATGGCGCCGAGTGGTGGCGGTCTTCCAGCCCAACCGGTACAACCGCATGGCCGAGATCTGGGCCGACTACGGCGCCTCGTTCGCCGACGCCGATCTCGTGGTGCTGACCGACATCTACTCGTCCGGAACGCAGCCGATCCCTGGCGTCACCGGGAAGCTGGTGGTGAACGCGGTGCTCGATCACGACCCGCTGACACGTGTGGCGTGGCTGCCCAAGCGCGACGATCTGGTGACGTTCCTCGCCGGCGAGATCCGCGACGGCGACGTCTGCATCTCGATGGGCTGCGGTGACATCGCGACCCTGCCCGACGAGGTGTTGGCCGCCCGACGCGGGAGTCCCGACCGATGACCCCGCATTCGACGTCGCGCTCGACCCCGCGCTCGACCCCGCGCTCGACCGTGCGGACACGGGTCGATGCGGCGGCCGCGCTGCTCGGCCTGCATGCCCGCCGCGACGAGCCCCTCGCCCCGCTCACCACCTACCGCGTCGGCGGCCGGGCAGCGCTGTTCGTCGAGGCCGAGTCGATCGACGACCTTCATCGCGTCGCGTTGGCGAAGGCATCGACCGGTCTGCCGGTGCTGGCGATCGGACGGGGCTCGAACCTGCTCGTCGCCGACTCCGGGTTCCCCGGCATCGTGGTGTCACTCGCCGCGCTGGCGGGTGAGTTCGAGATCGGATCGCCAGATCGTGCCGGGCGGGTGGTGGTGACCGCTGGTGGAGGAGTCGCCCTGCCGGTGCTCGCCCGCCGAACGGCCGCGGCGTCGGTCACGGGGTTCGAGTGGGCGGTCGGTGTTCCGGGATCGGTGGGCGGTGCGGTGCGGATGAACGCCGGCGGGCATGGCTCCGACATGGCCGCGGCCGTGATCGACGTCGACGTGTTCGATCTCGATCGCGCCATCGAGATCGAACAAGGGTCACTGCGACGCATCGACGCGATCGACCTCGGCCTGCGCTTCCGCGGGTCCGACCTCACCGACGACCAACTCGTCGTCAGTGTCCGCCTCGGTCTCCATCGCGGCGATCGAGGCGCTTCGGAGCGTCAGATCGCCGAGATCGTGCGCTGGCGTCGGGAGCACCAACCGGGCGGGCAGAACTGTGGGTCGGTGTTCGTGAACCCGGTGCCGTACGAGGTGACGGCTGGTGGTCTGATCGACGGCCTCGGCCTGCGTGGTCTGCGGATCGGGACGGCATGGGTGTCGGAGAAGCACGCCAACTTCATCCAGGCGAGCGATGGCGGTTCGGCGGCCGATGTGCGCGCGGTGATGGAGGCGGTGCGCGACCGGGTCGCCGCGGCAACCGGGTTCGTCCTCCGCAGCGAGGTTCGGTTGGTCGGCTTCGACACCATGACAAGCGCGGGGACGACCGACGACGCGACCGGTGAGACGAACGACGAGAGGAATGAGACGAGCACCCCCGGGACGAGTGGCCCAGATAGTGGCCCAGATGAGTAGTCCGGACGAGCAGCCCCGGTTGATCGGCGACGAACCTCCCGTCGGACACCGCGCCGACCCCGAGGCCGACCCCGACCAGGTGGCGCTCGACGAGCTGCTCCGAGCGTTCGCCATCGACGCGTCTCGTGTCGCCGAGGAAGACCGTAACGACTCCGAGATCGACCGGCACGTCGATGAGGTCCTTGGCGCCGCGACGCCGGAGGGATCGAGTGTGCGGTCGAACGGCCGATCGAGCGGCGTCTCCATCGGCGGATCCGTCGAGGCGACGGCCGGCGATGCCGCGAGGGCGCCGGACGACGGGAAGGGCGGTCCGCCGACTGCTCCACTACAGGAGCACGCCGCGACACCGGAGCACCCGATCGCACCCCCGGTGCACGTGATCGCGATCGCCGACGACGAGTTCCCGCCCGACGCGGTCTACGTCGAGGGTGATCTCGGCGGTCCCGACACATCGGGTGAACGGCCAGTGGTGTTCATCGATGACGACGTCGTCGTCACGGAGACACCCGAGGACAGCCGCCGATTGCGGCGGCGCATCGAGCCTCGCCTGCGCGATCGGCGCATCGCGGTGCGCCGCGCCGAGAGCCGGCGCCGCCTGCGATGGGTCATTCTCGCGGTGTTCCTGCTCGCCGTCGCCGGCGCCGGATTGGCCGTGTTGGGGTCGTCGCTGTTCGCGATCGAGGCCGACCACGTTCGCGTCGAGGGCAACGTCTACACCGACCGCGTCCGCCTCCAGGCCGTCATCGACGACCTCGTCGGCACGCCCGTCCTGGCGGCCGACACGCAGGGCGCCGAGCGCGAGCTGGAGGCGATCCCGTGGGTCGAGCAGGCGCGCGTCCGCACCGACTTTCCGCACGGCGTGACGATCGAGATCCGAGAACGGGTCGCGCTCGCGACCTACGCCGGTACCGACGGGCAGTTCCGTGTCATCGACCGCGACGGGCGTGTGCTCGATGTGATCACCGGTCAGCCGATCGCTTATGTGCTGATCACCGGGCCGGACCCGGTCGACCGCCAGGCCGGTGAGTACGCACCCGTGGGGTACGGGGCGGCTGCCAAGCTGGTCCAGGGTCTCACCGGTTCGGTGCGCGGCCGTGTGCAATCGATCGACGTCACCGCTGACGGCTCCCAGCTCCGTCTGCTGCTCGACGACGCCACCGAGGTGCGGTTCGGCGCGGCCACCGATCTGGTGACCAAGCTCGTGCGTCTCGAGACCGCGCTCGGTGAGATCGGTGACCAGATCGTGCGCATCATCGACGTCTCCACCCCCGAGGTCGTTGTGCAATGAGGCGGTCGGTGACCAGATCGTGCGCGTCATCGACGTCTCGACGGGCCGAGGTCGTTGTGCAATGAGGCGCGCCCGTGCGATGTCGACGGGTGATGACGAGTACCATCACCGGTTCCGGGGGCCCGGACGTGCGAGGATGGGCCACAATGCGCTACGTCCCGAAGGGCACCACGCAGGCATCGGAGTCCCACACGACCATGCACACGAACCGACCTCGCACATGAACCGACCCGGCTCACGCCGCACAGTTTCTCCACGGAGGTACCGCTGATGTCCGGCGCGCCCCAGAACTATCTCGCCGTCATCAAGGTGATCGGTGTCGGCGGTGGTGGCGTCAACGCGGTGAATCGGATGATCGATGCCGGCCTCAAAGGGGTGGAGTTCATCGCGGTCAACACCGACGCCCAGGCGTTGTTGATGAGCGACGCCGACGTCAAGCTCGACATCGGGCGCGACCTCACTCGTGGGCTCGGTGCCGGCAGCGACCCCGAGGTCGGCCGCACGGCAGCCGAGTCCCACAGCGACGAGATCGACGAGATGGTCAAGGGCGCCGACATGGTGTTCATCACCGCCGGCGAGGGGGGTGGCACCGGCACCGGCGCAGCCCCGGTGATCGCCGAGATCGCCCGCGCCGCCGGTTCGCTGGCGATCGGGGTGGTCACCCGCCCGTTCTCGTTCGAGGGTCGCCGGCGTTCGGTGCAGGCCGACAACGGCGTCCAGCGCTTGAAGGAGAAGGTCGACACGCTGATCGTCATCCCCAACGACCGGCTGCTGACGGTCGCCAACGACAAGACCAGTGTGCTCAACGCGTTCAAGATGGCCGACGAGGTGTTGCTCCAGGGCGTCTCGGGCATCACCAACCTGATCACCACACCAGGCTTGATCAACACCGACTTCGCCGACGTGCGGATGGTGCTGTCCAACGCCGGTTCGGCGCTGATGGGCATCGGGCAGGCGACGGGCGACGACCGTGCCGTGACGGCCGCCAAGTCGGCGATCTCGAGCCCGTTGCTCGAATCGGCCATCGATGGGGCCCGCGGCATCCTGCTCAACATCACCGGGCCGTCGAGCATGGGCCTGTTCGAGATGAACGCCGCGGCCGAGGTCATTCATGCCGTCGCCCACCCCGATGCCAACATCATCTTCGGCACAGTCATCGACGACGAGGTCGGCGACGAGGTGCGGGTCACCGTGATCGCGGCCGGCTTCGACCGCTTCGACGGCGGAGCGGGCACCGAACAGATCCTGCGCACTCCGTCTCGGATCACCGAGCTGTTCGCCGAACCGGGCACCGATCCGCTCGACGAGGATGACGACGACGATTTCGACGTCCCGTCGTTCCTGAAGTAAGGGGCCCTGCGGGGGTTCGAATGATCGAGCCCGAGCAGGTGCGCGAGCGGCTGGCGCTCGTGGAGGCACGCATCCGGGCGGCCGGGGGCACC
>DASUEW010000535.1:0-7330 GCA_036274875.1 Ilumatobacteraceae bacterium | reverse complement strand
TGGACACCTCGTGGTGCGACGCCGCGCTCGACCTCGCCGCCGGCGTCGACCTCCTTGTGTGCGAGTCGACTTTCCTTTCGAGCGAGGAGCACCTCGCCGCCAAGTGGGGGCACATGACGGCCCGGCAGGCCGGCCGCTTGGCAGCCGAAGCCGGCGCCCGCCAGCTCGTGCTGTGCCACTTCTCGCGCCGCTACCCCGACGTGCGGGCCTTCGCCGACGAGGCCGCCGTGGAGTTCGGCGATGTGATCATCGCCGAGGACCTGGGCCGTATCCCGGTCCCGCACCGGCGATGACCCTGGCGGGTTTGTCACCGGGACGGGTGGGAAGGGTAAGGGCATGAAAGTACGTCTTGCCCATGGGGCCGTGGTTGCGGCCGTTCTCACGATCGCCAGTTGCAGCGAAGACACCCAGGATGCCGTGGTGTCCGATCTCGAGACTGCCGCGACCGAGGTCGGCGACGCCGTCGGTGAAGCCGCCAACGACGCCGCCGAGGCCCTCGCCCGCAACATCGCGACGCAGCAGGGCGAGGAGCAGTTCAACAACGCCGGGCACACGCTTGCCGGGCCGCTCACGTGTGAAGCCACCGTCCAAGATGGCGTCGCCAAGCTCGACATCAGCTGCACCGGTACGACCCAGGACGGCGGCGCAGCCGCGCTCACCGGCACGACCAACGAGATCCCGGGCGCCTCGGTTGTGACCCTCGATGGGGACTTCACCGGCACCGTCGACGGCGCGGAGGTCTTCACCACCGAACGACTCGGCGGCTGATCGAGGCGCCCCGCCGCGGGGCGGCCGGACAGTGCCGGCCGCCCCGGGGGTACGAGCTGGGTCCGCTGTGAGGACTCGGACAGGTACGCCGCGCCCGCGACGTGAGTTCTCGTGCGTCGCGTGACGTCGGTCAACCGGAGCTGTCGATCGACATGCTCGACGCCGCGACGTCGGGATCCTGACCGGTCGCGGGCGTGATTCAGGACTCGGCGACCGGCGTCGGGTCCGCCGCCCAATCCGGCCGGTTCACGAGCCAGAACAGCCAGAGCAACGCCGGAACAGCTGTCACCGAAGCGAGCCCGAACACGATGACCAGACCGATCAGCGTCGACCGGGCGCCGGCCGCATCGGCGATGGTCATCTCGTCGACGAGCAGATCGGGATACTGACCGAAGCCCCAGCCGACCACGATCGCGGCGACCGCGATCACCGCGCCGACGCGTGCCCGGGCATACCGTCGGGCACGCAGGCGCCACAGGCTGAACAGACCGGCGACGGCGGACACCACGACCAGCGCCGCACCGCGACCCTGGAGCCGGTTGGCAAGTGAATCGGCGTCGAGCTCGAGCACCACGCCAGCGGCGAGCGCGACCGCGCCCGTGATCACCCCGGCGACCAGCGCCCGCCGTCCCATCGTCGCGGCCAGGTCGTCGTGGCCGGATCGGGCGAAATCGGCGGCCAGGAACGTGCCGGCGAGGAACGTACACGTGAGCACGGCCAGTGTGCCGCCCAGCCACGACGTCGGGCCGGTCCAGGATGTCCATCGGTCGCCGTACCCCTCGGCGGGGACGCGACCGCTCGCGACCGCGCCGGCGATCATCCCGAGGAAGAACGGAGTGATCAGCGACGAACTGGCGAACACGACGCCGTAGAGCCGGGCCTCGCCGAGCGTCGCCGAGAACTTGCGGAACGCGAACGTGGCACCACGCAGCACGATGCCGAACCCGGCGAGCAGCCACGGAACGAACAACGTCGTCATCAGGGCGCTGAAGGCAGTGGGAAAGGCCGTCCACATGAACACCAAGATGTAGATCAGCCACACGTGGTTGGCCTCCCACACTGGTCCGATGCTGCGGTCGATCTGGACGCGGAGGGCGCCGCCGGCCTTGGCGCCGCCCGCGAGGAGATCCCACACTCCGCTGCCGAAGTCGGCACCACCGAACAGCGCATAGGCGACGACGCCGACGAACAGCAGCACGGCGATGACATCGCTGAGACTCACGACGACACCTTTGACGTCGGATCAGGTGAAGTCGGTTCGGGCGCCGGCGGACCGTACGGCGTGGGGAGGTCGACATCGGTGCTCTCGCGCCAGCGCCGCGCCATGGAGCGCAACACCGTCACCGCGGCCACGCTCATCGCGCTGTAGATCACCACGATCGCCGCGAGGCTGACCCAGATCCCGGAGTTCCTCGTGACGGCGTCTTCGACGCGCATGACCCGGTAGACGATCCACGGCTGACGCCCGACCTCGGTCGTGACCCACCCGGCCTCGAGGGCGACGAGGCTCAGCCCGCCGGCTGCCACGGCCGCCCGCATCAGCCACCGCGAATCGAACGGGTCGGATCGCCGGCGCTTCCACCAGAACCACATCGCGATGCCGATCATCGCCAAGCCCGAACCGACCATCGTCTGGAACGACAGATGAACGACGTTGGCCGCCGGCTGATCCTCGACGGGGAACTCGTTCAGACCGGGCACGGTACGGTCGGTGGAGGCGCGGGCCAGGAGTGACCCGACGCCGGGGATCTCGATCCCGCCCCGCACCTCGCCGTCGATCAACAGACCACCGACGATGAGTGGCGAGTTCGTCTCGGTCTCGACGGCGAGCTCCATCGCCGCCAGCTTCGACGGCTGGTCGGTGGCGAGGCGCATGCCGGCCACGTGTCCGACGATGGGCTGGACGAGCGCCGCCACCGTGGCGAACGCGAACGGCACGATGAAACCGAGCCGGTGGGCGTGGTCGCGGCGCCCCCGCAAGATCCCGGTGGCGTACACGGCGGCGGCGAGGAAGCCCGTGACGAGGTAGGTGGCGACGAACATGTGGACGAACTGCGGCCACAGCGCCCGGTTGAAGATCGCGGCGAGCGGATCCACGTCGGTTGCCCGCAGCGTGCCCGATGCCTCCTCGACGAGATCGAAGCCGCTCGGCGCGTTCATCCACGAGTTGACGGCCAGGATGCAGAACGTGCCGAACAAGCCTGACGCGATGATCGGGATCAGCGTGCGCAGGTGCACCTTGGGCGGCAGGCGGTCCCACCCGAACAGGTAGATGCCGATGAACACCGCCTCGACGAAGAAGGCGATCCCTTCGAGCGCGAACGGGAGGCCGATCACGTCGCCGAACGTCTCCATCATGCCTGGCCACAACAGGCCCATCTCGAAGCTCAGGATCGTGCCCGACACGGCACCGACGGCGAACAGCACGGCGGCCACCTTCGACCACTTGCGGGCGAGCGTGAGCGCCACGTCGTCGCCGCGGTAGAGCCCGCGGCGGTGCACGACGTAGATCATCGTCGGGAACGCGACGCCGATGCACGACAACACGATGTGGAAACCGAGCGACAACGCCATCTGGTAGCGAGCCGCGATCAGCTCATCGAGTGCCAGCAGGCCGAACATGGTGCCCTTCCCTCGCGCGCCCTTCGACGGTAGCCGCCCAGCCGGCGACGACGCGAGCCTGCGCCCCGCGGCGTGGGCGCAACAACGGGTTCGAGGGTCGCGCGCTGAGTGCGGTCGTCCGACCACGTTGAGACGTATTTCGGAGGCGACGTGTACCGGTCCCAACCGCGCTTGCGCCCACCTTGGCGACAACGTCCGCCCCTGGCGGCGTTTTTCCTTTCGTGCGTAAGACCTGCCCGATTTCGTGAAGATCGTCTCAACCTCTGCCCGTGGTTGACCGCTTACATCAGGTGGCCCGGTACAAATAGCGACGTCCCGACGCACGCGGCGGCGCGACAGCCGTAGGGCGGGAAGCGGGAACAAGTGAATCGTCGATCGAAGGTCGCAGGCGGGCTCGCGCTCGGTGTCATGCTGCTCGGTGGGGGGATCGCCGGAGCGTTGTGGGCAGCAAGCGGCAGTGGGTCGGGCGAGGCCAACGCCGTGACCGCTCAAGTCGCGACCGTGTCGGCCGCGACGGGCACGGCGGACCTGTATCCGGGGTTCTCCGGCGGCGACGTCTTCTTCACCGTGACCAACCCGAACCCGTACGCCGTGACGTTCGCATCGATGGCGGTCGGCACCGTCACGTCGAGCGACCCGGCGGGCTGTCCGTCGTCGAGCGTGTCAGTGGCCAGCGCGACTGGCCTCAGCTTGGCAGTCGGAGCCAACGCCACGTCGGCCACGCAGTCGATCATCGACGTGGTCACGATGGCCGCCGGTGCGCCCGATGCGTGCCAGGGCGCGTCGTTCACGATCGCGCTGACGCTCTCCGGTTCTCAGGGCTGACGAGTCGCAATGCTGGCTCGGGCGCTGGCTGTCGCGTTTCTGGCATCCGCCGCCTTCGTCGCGTCTCCGCCCCGACCCGCGGGTGCAGAGTTCTCAGCAACCGGATCCGGATCGGCCGTGGCGGTGGCGCAGGCGGTCCCGGAATCAGTCGCACCCGTCGCGATCGTCAGCGGACGCGAGGTTGCGCTGTCATGGTCCGCCACCACACTGACGGGAGGCGCACCGGCCGAGTCGTACACGGTCCGCCGCTATGACACGTCGAATGTCGCCCAAACGGTACTCACCGGTTGCGACGTGGTGACGACGACGAGTTGTGTCGAGAACAACGTTCCGATCGGCGCGTGGACGTACTCGGTGCAGGCCAAACTCGGGTCGTGGACGGGTGCCGAAGGGTCGCCGAGCGCGACCATCACGGTGGCGGCGTCGTCGCTCGTCCTCGATTCGACCGCACCGATCGGCCCATTGCCGGCGGCGGTGACCGGCGCGATCGCCAACTTCCTGGTCGCGGAAGCATTGACCTACCGGCTCGATTCGCCGACCGGTCCGGTGCTCGCCGGGTCGCCGGCGACCGTGACGAGCAGTACATCGACCGCGGTCAGCGTGACGCTGCCGGCGGGCACGTCGAGCGCCCCGCACAGCATCTTCGTCGTCGGCTCCGGCGGTTCCTTCGCGGCGGCGGCGGTCGACATCTCCGTGCCCCCGAAGTTGCAGTCGATGCGGATGAGCGATGTCGACGGCGACGGCAAGGTCGACCAGGTGACGGTCGTGTTCGACGACACGCTCGCCGCCTACTCGGCCGGAATCGCCCCGTGGACGCTGACCAACGTGCCGTCCGGCGGTTCACTGTCGTCGGTCGTCGTCAATGGCGCCACCGCGACCCTGACGATCGCCGAAGGCCTTGGCGCGGCGAACACCGCCGTCGGGACGTTCCGGGTCGCACTTGCGACGAACGCGGCAGGCATCCGCGACATGAACGGACCTCAGTCGTCCTTCGCCGCCACGGCACCGACCGACGTGGCAGCACCAGCCCGCGTGGCATCGACGATGCAGGATGTGAGCGCCAACGGCAAGATCGACCGGCTGACGGTGACGTTCAGTGAGGCGTTGTCGTCCTACACCGCGCCGACCACGGTCTGGACACTGAGCAACGTGCCCAGTGGCGGCTTGATGGCGTCGGTCACGGTCGTCACCGCAACGGCGACGATCGCGATCACCGAAGGACCCGGCCCGCTCGACACCTCGGTCGGATCGTTCACCGTCGCTCTCACCGCCGACCCGGCCGGCATCCGCGACGCCGCCGGCAACCTGGCCTCATTCGCGATCGCGCCGACCGATGCTGCCAGGCCGATCCGACAGTCGGCCCAGATGTTCGACGACAACGCCGACGGCAAGATCGATCGCGTCCTCACCACGTTCAGCGAGACCCTGGCCCCGTTCACCGCGGCGGCCACGGTCTTCGTGTTGACGGCGGCACCGTCGGGCGCCACGGTCAACACCGTCAACGTGTCCGGCAACCAGGCGACACTGGCTCTCAACCAGGGCGCCGCGGCGGCCAACACCGCGGTCGGCTCGTTCCGGGTCGCGCTCAGCAGCGACGTCGGCGGCATCCGCGACACCACTGGCAACCTGTCCAGCCACGCCGCAACAGCACCAACCGACCGTGCCGCACCGGTCCGTGTCTCGTCGACGATGCAGGATGTCAGCGCCAACGGCAGAGTCGACCGCGTGACCGCGGTCTTCAGCGAGTCGCTGCAGGCCTACGCGGCCGGCATCGCGCCGTGGACGCTCACGAATGTGCCCAGTGGCGGCTCGTTGGCGTCGGTCACGGCCGTCACCGCGACGGTGACGATCGCGATCACGGAAGGAGCCGGCCCGCTCGACACGTCGGTCGGATCGTTCACGGTCGCCCTCGCCGCCGACCCGGCCGGCATCCGCGACGCCGCCGGCAACCTGGCGTCGTTCGCGACCATCACCCCGACCGATGGCGCCAAGCCGATCCGACAGTCCACAGAGATGTTCGACGACGACTCCGATGGCAAGATCGACCGCGTCCTCACCACGTTCAGCGAGACGCTCGCCCCGTTCACGGCACCGGCCAGCGTGTTCGTGTTGACGGCGGCACCGTCCGGTGCGACGGTTGGCGCCGCCACCGTGTCTGCCAACCAGGCGGCGCTGGCACTCAACCAGGGCGTCGCGGCGGCGAACACCGCGGTCGGCTCGTTCCGGGTCGCCCTCACCAGCAACATCGGCGGCATCCGCGACACCGCTGGCAACCTGTCCAGCCACGTCGCGACAGCACCAACCGACCGCGCCGCACCCGTCCTCGTCACCCTTGCCCTGCTCGACAGCAACGGCAACGGCAAGGTCGACCGCGTGACCGCGCTCTTCAGCGAGTCCCTGCAGGCCTACTCGGCCGGCACCGCGCCGTGGACGCTGACCAATGTCCCCTCCGGCGGGACGCTGACCAGCGTCAGCCGGGCCGCGGCCACGCTCACGCTCACGCTCGCCGAGGGCGCCGCCGCCCCCGACACTCAGGTCGGCGCGATGACCGTAGCGATGGCGGCCAACGGCGTCGGCGCTCGCGACGCGGCAGGCCAGCTGGGCGCGTTCGCTACAGCGACCCCGCTCGATAGGGCCAAGCCGGCCGCAGTCACGATCACCGACACGAACGGCACTCTCGACGGCAAGGCCCAGCCTGGCGACGCGATCGCGATCACATTCAGCGAGCCGCTCGCACCCGCCTCTGTGCCGTCCTCGACCACGGTCACGATGACCGATCCCGTCGGCACGGGCAATGACACGTTGACAATGGCCGGAGTCAGCAACGGTGCCCGCGTGCTGGGGTCGAACAATTACGTCACGGTCGAGGCAACGAGTGCGTCGTTCGACAACTCCACCGTCACCCAGGGCAACGCGAACCGCACCATCACCGTCACGATTGCGGCGGCATGCACGGGCACCGGTTGTGCAGGACTCGGACAACAGGCCGCGAATGCGACCTATTCATTCGTCGGCGCGACCACCCTCACCGACGTGGCGGGCAACCCTGCCTCGACCGCGCGCAAAACACAGAGGATCCGGCTCTTCTGACGAGCCGGCGGGCCCGTCAGAGTCC
>DASUEW010000534.1:0-2311 GCA_036274875.1 Ilumatobacteraceae bacterium | reverse complement strand
GACGGCACGGACGCCGTGCTGAAGGTGTTCGCCAGCCCCAGAGCCCGCGGCAACGACCGCCGCCTCGCGGCCCTCGCCGTCTCGTCGGCGAACCATCTCGTGCCCCGCTCGCTGGGCGTCGATCACGGCGGCCACGTCTCGCTCATCTCATGGAGCCCTGGGACGGTGTACGACGAACTGTCCGACACGGCCTTCATCGCCGCCGCGCCCGCCGTCGGCGCCGCGCTGTCCCGTCTGCACCGATGCGGAGTCGTCGTCGATCGCGAATGGACCGTCGAGAAAGAGCTCGCCCAGTTGGTCCGGCGCGCGACAACATGCAACCGGCCCCTGATCGACTCAATGATCGCCGACACCGACGCGATCGCCACGGTGCGCAACGCGCCGCTCGTCACGTCCCACCGCGACTGCCATCCACGCCAGGTCGTGTTCGACTCCGGTCGCCCATCGTGGATCGATCTCGACGACTGCGCGATGGCTCCAGCAGGTCTCGACGTCGGCAATTTCGTCGCCCACCTTCGCCGCGATGCAGCGATCGAGAGGCGCACGGCCGACGTGACCGACGCCGCGACCGAAGGCTTCTGCCGCGGCTACGGCGAACTCCCGACGGCGGCAGCCTGGTGGGAGCGAGTCAGCCTCATCCGCCTCGTCGGCCTCGCCGAATCACGTCATCATCGCCCCGATTGGGCCGCCGCCATCGAAGGACTCCTCGTTCCTCAGAGGGCGACGCTGTGAGAACCGTGGACTTGGCACGGCACCTGCGCCGCGAAGGCATCTTCATCGACGCGATCGCCGAGCTCGACGCGCGTCACGTCGATCGACCCGTCTTCACCGGCGAGCTCGACGGTCAGCCCGTCGTCCTCAAGCATTACTCCGGCCCGCATGCCAATGCGAGCGCACAGGTGGCGCATGAGGTCGCAACCGCGCTCTGGACCAGTTCATTCGGTGCGACACGGGAGCCTCCCGGGCTGCCTCGCCCGGTCGTGCTCGCGGCAGCGACCGGTGTGGCGGTGGCCGAGCGTCTCGACGGCCCGATGCTCGGAGCCCGGGGGGACCTCGGCGGAGCGCTGACCCATGCCGCCGAGGCAGCCCATCTGCTCGCGGACCTCCACACCGTTTGGCTGCAACCGCTCGACGGCATCACGATTCGCGAGCGCAGCATGTCCGCTCTCATTCGCTCGCTACGCCGCAAGGTGGCCGATCTCGAGCATCCGGACATGGCCGAGGTGGCCGAGGTGGCCGAGGTGGCCGCCACGGTCGTGGACCGCATCGAACGCGACGCACCGCCGACCGCCGTGCTGGTTCCGACCCACGGCGATTTCACCCCGCGCAACCTCGTCGTCACGCCGCGGGGATTGCGCATGCTGGACCTCGACCGGGTACGGCTGGCCGCCCCAGATCGCGACGTCGGGTACTGGCGGGCGTGGTGCTGGGCCACCCAGCTGCTGGCGGGAGACGAGCCGTCGTGGACGGCAACCGAGCCGTTCGTCGACGCATATCACGCCTGTTTGCCACCAAGGGTCGGTGCATCCGACGGATCGAGCCCGCACTACGTCGCCGCCGCCCTACTGCGAATCGTGCACGGCTGGTCGGCCCTGCGATCGCGCCCCGATCTCCAGCTGGTCCTTGCTCGGGAGGCTTTGGCAGCAGTGGCCGATCCGATGAGTCGTCGCTCGCTGATCGACGTCTCATCATCGTGATATAGGCGACTTCGACACGACCGAGCCAGCGTCGCGTCTTCGTCCAGTATCAGTCCGTGGGTCGTCGGGCGCTTCGCTCTCTCCAGAACTCTCAGCCTTGCGTTGATGCGTGTGAGCCTCCACCGATCCCGGGGCGGTTCAACCGGCAATCGAGATCGGGTAGCGAGTCGGGTAGTGATCCGTGACGTCACGGGCTCACCATGAGCGACCATGAAGACCACCACAGCCTCACCAGACCTCGCCAAGTCCGCCGAGCTACCGACCCTCGTCTCCATCGAGCAGGTCGCGGAGCATCTCGGCGTCACCGTTCGCCACGTTCGCCGGCTGGTCGCCGAGCGCCGCATCCCGTTCCTGAAGTGGGGACACCTTCTGCGGTTCGACCCCCACGAGCTCAACCTCTGGCTTGAGCAGCGCCGAATCAACGCGGGTTGACCCCTAATCGGCGACGTCCCGCTGTTGGCTACGAATGTGGCGTTGAGCGCGTTGGGTATGCCGCAGTACAGGGCGACGCGCAGCAGTACTTCGACGATTGTCCAGGGCCACCGGAAACTGCCCACGGGCAGCCCTCGGATCCTCGCTCGCGATGAACATTCAGCGTGGTGACCACCAAGTTC
>DASUEW010000533.1:0-2488 GCA_036274875.1 Ilumatobacteraceae bacterium | reverse complement strand
CGTCGGGGTGCTGGCTCATCCACCAACCGAACGGGATCGCCGTCACGCCCGGACGCAAACGGTCGCTGATCCGCACGGGCACCTCGACGCTGGCGCGGTCGTTCCACACTCGAGCGCAGTCACCGTCGATGAGACCACGTGTGGCGGCGTCGACGGGGTCGAGCTCGATGAACGGCGAGCCCTCGAGTGGGCCGTGCTTCGGTAGCGGCGAGTAGCTCGAGTTGAGAAAGCGGGTGTGGTGCTTCGGCGTCAGCAGCTGGAGCGGGAACCGGGCGGCCAGCGCCTGGTCGCCATCGGGGCTCTCGCGAGGCGGGACGTAGGTCGGGACGCGCGGCTGGCCCATGTGCTCGAGCCGATCACTCGCCAGCTCGACCTTGCCGGACGCGGTCGGGAACTCGCCGCTCGCCCATGGCCGGCCGTCGTCAGGGTAGGGAACACGCACCCATCCGTCGCGGCGGAGGGCGTCGAGATCGACGGTCGGAAGCGAATCGCGAAGGATCGTCATGTCGTCGTCGTACAACGATGGTTCGGTGAGCTCCATCGCGCGCGAGATCCGGCGGAACAACTCGCTGTTGCTGACCGCCTCGCCGAGCGGTGTGATCGCCGCCTCGTTCCAGCCCATCCAGAGATGGCCCCAAGCGGGCACCACGTCGGTCGCCTCGATCTGCGTCGTCGCCGGCAAGACGATGTCCGCGTACCTGGCGGAGTCGGTGAGGAACTGCTCGTGCACGATCGTGAACAGGTCGTCGCGCTCGAGGCCGCGCCGGGTCAGCTCCGCGTTCGGCACGATCACCAACGGGTTGCAGTTCCACACGATCAACGCGTGCACTGGCGGGTCGGAATGGTTGAGCACCTCGCCGAGCCGACTCATGTTGAACCAGCGCGGGCTGCGATCGCCGAGCAGGTCCGGCCGGTTGAGCGCCCGGCCGTCGCACAGCTGCTCCTGCCATGCGCCGACGCTGCGCGCCAGCCCTCCGCCCCGGTCGCTCCATGCACCGACCAGGGCCGGCAGGCAGGCCATCGTGCGGTACAACATCGCTCCGTTCTCGTGGTGCTCGCCACCGATGAGCGTGCGGATCGCGACCGGGCGGATCGTTCCGTACTGACGTGCGAGAGCCTCGATGTCGGCGACGTCGAGCCCCGTTGCCGTGGCGGCCCGCTCGGGTGTCCAGTCGGCGACGGACTCGGCGAGCTCGTCGAAGCCGGTCGTGTGAGCAGCGACCCACGCGTCGTCGACGAGACCGTCGCGGATCAGCACGTTCATCATCGCCAGCATCAGTGCGATGTCGGTACCGGGTCGGGGCTGCAGGAACACATCTGCCGCCTCGGCCGTGGCCGTGCGGATCGGATCGATGACAATGACCCGCGCCCCGTCGGTGCGGGCTTGCTCGATCGTGGGCCACAGGTGGCGATTGGTCAGCTTGGTGTTCGTCGCCCACAGGATGATCAACTTGGCGTGACGGATCTCGAGCGGATCCATGCCGAGCGACGAACCGTTCGTCATCGACACGCCGGCACCGACGGTCGGGCCACAGATCGCGCGAACGAGTCGGCTCGCGCCGAGATGGTTGAAGAAGCGGCCGCTGACTCCCTGGGTGGCGAGCAGGCTCTGGTTGCCGGCGTCGCTGAACGGCAGGATCGCCTCGGCGCCGTGGATGTCGACGAGGTCGTTCAGGTGCGTCGCGATCTCGGTGAGTGCGTCGTCCCACGAGACGCGTTCGAACTCGCCGCTGCCCTTCGGTCCGGTGCGCCGCAGCGGGTGCAGGATGCGGTCGGGGCTGTAGACGCGGTCGAGGAAGCGATTGACCTTCGGGCACAGCTCGCCCTTGCTGTACGGGTGCGCGGGATCGCCTCGGAACTTGACGGCGACCGGTTCGGCGACGGTGTCGTCGACGGTCACCGTCCACCCGCACGAGTCGGGGCAGTCGTGGTGACAGGTTCCGTGCACAGTGCGCATGGTCACGATCGTACGTGACGACCCGCTGCAACACCGGCGGGATCCGGACGGCGGTGAACCGGTTTGCGCGTCGGCCGGTCGGTGCCACACGATGTCCGGCGTGGCGAGCCCGGTGATCGAGCTGCAACACGGCCAGTACCTGATCAGCACGGACCGGGCGCGTGTCGACATCGACGCCGTGCACCGGTTCCTGAGCGAATCGTCGTACTGGGCGCGTGGGCGGCCATTGGACGTGCAGGCGACCGCGGTCGCCAACAGCCTGCTCGTCGTCGGCGCCTATCTCGATGCCGGGACCGGCGGCGGCGCCCAGGTCGGGTTCGGGCGCATGGTGACCGACCTGGCGACGTTCGCCTGGCTGGCCGACGTCTACGTACTCGAAGACCACCGCGGCGGTGGCCTCGGCACCGCGATGGTGCGGACGATCGTCGAGCACCCGGCGGTGGACGGCCTCCCGCTGCAATTCCTGGGCACCGCGGACGCCCACGGGGTGTACGCGCGTTTCGGCTACACCACGGTCGAAGACGATCCGAG
>DASUEW010000532.1:0-5166 GCA_036274875.1 Ilumatobacteraceae bacterium | reverse complement strand
CCGGCCGGATTCCGTCGACTTCGGTGTCGCTCGCGACAACGGCCTTCCCGCCGGCATCGTGACCGGTGACCACCCGTCGTACTCGCATCGCCGAGATCGTAGGCGGCTTCTTGGACACGCCGACGACTGGGTCGCGGCGACGCTCGACGGCACGCTGACAGATCAACCAGGTCGCGTCGTACACTCTCTCCCAGTAGAAAGGTGTCGGCGTGGTCATCGCATGGATCGTTGCTGGCGTGGTTCTTCTCGCCGTCGAGCTGCATCATTTCGCCTTCTATGCCTTGTTCGCCGCGATCGGCTGCTTCGCCGGAGCAGGCGTCGCCTTGATCGCGCCCGATGCCATCGCGGCGCAGGTCCTCGCCACCGTCTTGTTGGCGGTCGTCGGCATCGGCCTGGTCCGGCCGCGGATGAGTGCCGCGCTGCTGGCGCGCCACGGCCCACATCATTCGCGGGGCGTGCACGGGGGGTTCGTCGGCCAAGAGGTGGTCACGCTCGATCTCGTCGGCGGCGTCGGTCGCGTGGGCCACGTCGAGCTCGCCGGCGAGCGTTGGCTCGCGGTCAGCGGCGCCGACGTCGCGCTCCCGCCGGGGACCAGGGTGCTGATCACGGGCGTGGAGGGGACGACGCTCATCGTGTGGCCGGCCGGCGGACACCTGCCGGTCGAGGGTCTCATCGAAGCGGACAGCGGTCCGCTCATCGATGACGGAGAACAGGAGCAGTCGTGATGGTCGCATTCGGCGCCGGCCTCGTAGTTGGCCTCGTCATCGCGGTGTTGGTGATGGCCGTGTTCATCCTCCTGCTGCAGCAGATGGTGAACATCGTGCAGCAGGGCGAGGTCGGGGTCGTGAAGCACCTCGGCGAGTATCGAAAGACGCACGAGCCGGGCCTCGTGATCATCGCCCCGTTCGTCGACTCGCTCCAGCGTGTCGACATGCGCGAGATCCCCAGGCCCGGCGATCGACAGGACGTGATCACGAAGGACAACGTCGTGGTCACGGTGAACGCCACGATCTTCACCCAGGTGGTCGTCGCCGAGCAGGCGCTGTTCAGCATCGCCAACTTCGACATCGGCATCGATGCGCTGGCACGGACCGCGCTACGGTCGGTCATCGGCACGATGACCCTCGACGAGGCCCTGTCCGAGCGCGAACGCATCAACACCGATGTCCAGTCGCAGATGGAGGCCGTCACCGACAAGTGGGGCATCCGGATCAACCGCATCGAGATCATCGAGATCGCGCCACCTCCCAAGATCCTCGAAGCGTTGGCCCTGCAGAAGCAGGCAGATCAGGAGAAGCGGGCGACGATCCTGCAATCGGAAGGCCACCAACAGTCGGCGATCAACGTGGCCGAGGGCGCCGCCCAGGCCTCGGTGCGCGCCGCGCAAGGCGAACGGCAGGCCGCGATCTTGCGGGCCGAGGGGAATCGGCAGGCCGCGATCCTCGAGTCAGAGGGCCGCGCGCAGGCCATCGAGACCGTCTACAAGGCGATCAAGAACGCCAACCCTGATCCGACGTTGGTCGCCATCCTCCAACTCGACGCTCTCGCCAAGTTCGCCGAGAGCAAGAACGCCAAGATCGTCGTCCCGTTCGAGTCAGCCGGTCTGCTGGGGGCTGCGCAGGCGCTTCGCAGCGTCCTCGCCGCAGCACCGACCGACGGCAACCAGCCGTAGGGCGAGCGGCCGGCTCGGAGCGGCCCGACCGTTGCCTTTCCGAACGTGGTGCTCGCCCCTCCAAACTGAGCGCGGGACCGCCGACGGAACGGAGCGACCGGATGGGCCGAGCACTCGTCACGGACATGTACGAGTTGAACATGGCCGCCAGCTACCTGCGTCGGAACATGGTCGGCCCGGCAACGTTCAGCCTGTTCGTGCGCCAGCTGCCGGTCGGACGCGGCTTTCTGATCGCGGCCGGTCTCGAGGACTGCCTGGCGTACCTCGAGGCGCTGAGATTCGAGGACGAGGACCTCGAATGGCTACGCAAGGCCGGCTTCGACGATGGCGCGCTCGAAGCGTTTGCCCGGTTGCGGTTCACCGGCGATGTGTGGGCGGTGCCCGAAGGCCGGGTCGTTCTACCCGACGAACCGCTGCTGGAGGTGACCGCGCCGGCCGCTGAGGCACAACTCGTCGAGACGTACCTGCTCAACCAGGTGACGTTTCAGACCGCGATCGCCACCAAGGCCGTGCGCTGCCGGCTGGCGGCGGGCGCCATCGAGCTGGTCGACTTCTCCCTGCGCCGCACCCACGGCGAGCAAGCGGGCCTGGCGGTCGCTCGGCTGTCGGCGATGGCGGGGTTCGTGGCCACGAGCAACGTCGAAGCCGCCCGCCGATACGGGTTGCGGGCGGCGGGGACGATGGCGCACTCGTACATCGAGGCGTTCCCCACCGAGGTCGAGGCGTTCCGCGCGTTCGCCCAGGACCTGCCCGGGCGAACGACGTTCCTGGTCGACACGTACGACACGCATCGCGGGGTCGAGAACGCCATCGCGGTGATCCGCGAGCTCGGCCTGACCGGGTCGCTCGGCGTCCGGCTCGACAGCGGCGACCTGATCGCGCTCGCTCGTGACGCTCGCCGGCTGTTGGACGATGCCGGTCTTCCCGACGTGCGCATCTTCGCCAGCGGCAACCTCGACGAATACGAGCTCGAGCGCTTCGCTCGCGACAGGGCGCCCATCGACGCGGCCGGCGTCGGAACCCGCATGGGCGTGTCACAGGACGCGCCCTCGGTGGACAGCGTCTACAAGCTGGTCGCCTTCGGTGAACGCCCGGTGCTCAAGCTGTCGGCGGGAAAGAGCACGCTGCCAGGCGCCAAGCAGACGTGGCGGCGCCACCCGACCGAGGAGGATCTGCTCGCCCTGCGCGATGAGCCCGGGCCAGACGGCTTCGTGCCGCTGCTGGCCCCGGTGATGCGGGGCGGTGTTCGCGTCGGTCCGCCCGACACGCTCGCTGCGGCACGTGAACGATGCACACGTGATCTCGACGCGCTCCCGGCCCACGCCACCCGCCTTCGCGAACCGGTCGTGCCACGAGTGCGCCTGTCCGACGCGCTCACCGACCTGGCCGGCCGGCTCAGGTCGGAGCGTTCGTAGTCACGTTGCCTCGCGGCGGTTGGCCCATCTGGCGCAGCCAGCGGGCGTGCGAGCGGACCGCCTCGGTGATGCTGGGATGGGTTCGGTACGTGATGCCCCGCTCGGCGCAGGCCGCCTCCAGTTTGGGGGCGATGATCGGGTAGGTGGCGTGCGAGAGCTTCGGTGCGAGGTGGTGCTCGATCTGGTAGTCGAGACCGCCCATCAACCAGTGGACGAAACCTCGCAGCACCGGCACCCGGCACCGGATGTCGACCGTGGTCCGCAGTTGATGGAGCTCGAAATCGGCGCCTCGTCGTGGGGTGTCGGGCGGGAAGAACTCGGCCCGGTCGACGCAATGGGCGAGCT
This sequence comes from Ilumatobacteraceae bacterium, assembly GCA_036274875.1. Taxonomy (GTDB): domain Bacteria; phylum Actinomycetota; class Acidimicrobiia; order Acidimicrobiales; family Ilumatobacteraceae; genus JALOLG01. Next base: position 1,734 of record DASUEW010000532.1, on the reverse strand, counting down.
GGAAGATGTTGGCGAGCAGGAAGCCGACCAACCACGACGACACGAGGTAGAACCCGAGCACACCCCACCACGGGTGGAACGCCATGGGCAGCACGATCGCCCATCCGAGGTGGATCAGCTTGCCCAGCACGATCAACGACACGTCCCGCTTGCGCGGCGTGACAGGCAGTTCGTGGGCGCCAACCCTGCGACGCATCAGCGTCTGGAAGTCGGACATCACGAACCATTGCAGGGTGAGGAAGCCGTAGAGCGCCCACATGTAGACGTGCTGGTAGCGATGCCACGGACGCCACGGCTGCTGTGGTGCGAGACGGGCGAACGGCATCTGGTCGATGTCGGTGTCGTAGCCGACCACGTTGGTGTTCCCGTGGTGGAGATTGTTGTGCTTGAAGCGCCACAGGTACGAGCTTCCCCCCAGGAGGTCGGAGCTCCAGCCGGCGATCCGGTTCACGCGGGTCGAACGGCTGAATGCGCCGTGGTTGCCGTCGTGCATCACACTGGTCGCGGTCGCGACGGACGCCACGACGAGCACCAGCGCGAACACGACACGCATCAAGAAGCCGACGGGGGCGAACACGAGCGCGGCGTAGCTGCCGACGCCGAGCACGGCGATGAACCCGGCCTTGCGGTGCAACCGTCGCCGTCCGCGGGCGATCACGTCGGGGGAGGGCATCACCAGCTGCGTCAGACTCTTGGTGGGGGTGTCGACGATGGTGTTCACGGCGACTCCTTCTGTTCTCCACGCACGGCGCGCAGCTCTTCTCGCACGTCTGTGCGGTTCCTTCAATACTCAGCGTGGCAATACCTCGGCCGGCGCCATAGGGGCGAATGACCCGAACGAACCGCCTCCGGATCGGGCGGCCCGTGGGTCGAGTGTCGAATCACAACGGGCTGGGTAGTGGATCGGGATGCGACCGACGTCCAACAATCGCCAGCGCCTGCTCGGCATCTACCTCGATGATCACCGCGCCGGAGCGGCCGGGGGTGTCGCGCTGGCGCGGCGGATGCTCGAATCCAACCCGGACAACTACCTCACGTCGACGATGCGCGAGTTGATCGGCGAGATCGACAGCGACCGCCAATTGCACCGGGAACGCATCGTCGACGACGCGTTCGGGTCGACGCCGGGCGACTACCGTCAGGTCGGGTCGCGGAACTGAGATGCGTCGCCCCGGGATGCGAGCCGGAGAGGGACCGCAGGAAAGGAAACCGCACATGATCGGGCGCTGCTTCGTTCCCCTCCGGAGGATGTAGAGCGTGCCCCGGTACCACATCGTCCCTGAGCGGTCCCGGGTCTGGATCGATGCGCGGTCGAACGTGCACCCCATCCACTCGTCGACCGACGGTCTCGAGGGCTACATCGACTTCGACGGGAAGGTTGTCACGGACGCCCATGGAGCCGCGCACGTCAAGGTCGGCAAGCGTCCCGCGGGCCAGCTCTCTCTGCGGGTCGACCGATTGTCGTCGGGCAACCGGTTCGAAGACCGCGAGCTGCGCCGGCGCATCGACGCCAGGCGGTACCCCACGATCGACGGCGTGCTCACCAGTATGAAGCCGGTCGGGACCGATGGCCGATTCACGGTCAGCGGCGACGTGGCGTTCCGGGGAGTGACCCGGTCCTGCGAGGACGAGATGAGCGTGACGCCGGTCGACGACCGCACGATCCGTCTGGAGGGCCGGTCGACGTTCGATATCCGTGACTTCGGGATGGAGCCACCTCGGATCCTGTTGCTG
>DASUEW010000531.1:0-5788 GCA_036274875.1 Ilumatobacteraceae bacterium | reverse complement strand
CCACGTCGCGCAAGATGGAGCTGCAGGTCGGGCGCGACCTGCAGTTCATCCGCATCAACGGCACCATCGTGGGCGGGCTGGCGGGAATCGTGATCCACGCCGTCGGCAACGTGCTCGGATAGTCGCCCGGACCTGCCACCTCGACAGTTGGGACGTCAGCGATCGCCGGCGTCGCGGAGCAACTCGTACTCCTCGACGGTCATCAGCACCTCGCGAGCCTTGGACCCCTCGCTCGGGCCGACGACGCCGCGCTGCTCGAGCAGGTCCATGATGCGACCGGCGCGGGCGAAGCCGACCTCGAGCTTGCGCTGCAGCATCGACGTCGAGCCGAGCTGGCTGCGCACGACCAGCTCCATCGCCTGGCGCAGCATCACGGTGTCGTCGTCGTCGTCCTGCGAAGCCGAGAAGGCGTTGGTGCTCGACGTCAGACTGTCGTCGCCGGCATCATCGATACCGCCCTCGACGTCGTTGACGTAGCTGAGCGCGGGGGCCTGGCGCCGCCAGTGCGCGACCACCTTGCGGACCTCCTGCTCGCTGACGAACGCGCCCTGGATGCGTTGCGCGACCGACGAGTTGCCGGGGAGCAGCAGCATGTCGCCCTGACCGCAGAGCTTCTCGGCGCCCGATTGGTCGAGGATGACGCGCGAGTCCGTGAGGCTCGAGACGGCGAACGACACCCGCGCCGGGATGTTGGCCTTGATGACGCCCGTGATGACGTTCACGGAGGGCCGCTGCGTCGCCACGATCAAGTGGATTCCGACGGCGCGCGCCTTCTGGGCGATGCGCGTGATCGAGTCCTCGACGTCGCGGGCGGCCACCATCATCAAGTCGTTGAGCTCGTCGACGACGATCACGATGAACGGCAGACGTTGGTACTGGGCGTCGCTGTGCGGCTCGGCCTCGACCTCACCGCGGTCGAAGGCGGCGTTGTAGCCGGTGATGTCGCGAAAGCCGACCTCGGACAGGATGTCGTAGCGGCGGTCCATCTCCTTCACCGCCCACCCGAGCGCGTTGGCCGCCTTCTTGGGGTTGGTGACCGGTTGCGTCAGCAGGTGGGGCAGCCGCTGGTACTGGCCCATCTCGACCTGCTTGGGGTCGATCAGGATGAGGCGCACCTGATCGGGTGTGCTGCGCATCAGGAGCGACGTGATGATGCAGTTGAGGCCGCTCGACTTGCCAGCACCAGTGGCGCCGGCGATCAACAGGTGGGGCGTGGTGGCGAGGTCGAGGAACACGGCGCGTCCGGCGATGTCCTTGCCGATCGCGACGTCGAGCGGGTCGGTCGCGTTCGCCGCCTCCGCCGATGCGAGGATGTCGCCGAGGGCGACGAGCTGACGTTGGTGGTTCGGAACCTCGACGCCGATCGCCGATCGACCGGGGATCGGGGCGAGGATGCGGACGTCGGTGGCCGCCATCGCGTAGGCGATGTCCTTCTGGAGGGTCGTGACGCGAGCCACCTTCACGCCCGGACCGAGCTCGAGCTCGTAGCGGGTGACCGTCGGCCCCACCGTCATGCCGACCAACGCCGTGTCGACACCGTGCTGCTCGAGTGACTCCTGCAACGTCTGCCCGCGCCGCTCGATCTCGGCACGGTTGACAGCCTGCTCGCCGGCGCGCGTGAGGAACGCCGGCGGCGGCAGCGTCCACTCCCCCCTGCGCACGCCATCGAGCGGCAGTTGCGGTTCGCCGGTAGATCCTGACTTCGGGCGCCGCTTGCGCGATTTGGCACCGGCGACGGGAGCGGCCCACGGGTCACCGTCCTCGGCGGCGAGGTCGTACAGGTTGGGTGGCGCGAGCGCCGACGCCTCGCCGGACACACCGCGCCCGCTTCCGGCGGCCTGCCGATCTGCCTTGTCGCTGCTCAGCGTCGACAGGTCGGCGATCGCCTTGCGAGCGGCGCGTCCAAGTGGTCGCGCCACCGAACCCACGCCGCGCCCGGTCTGTGTCGCCATCGTCCGCAGCGACGTGCTCGTGACGAGCAGCAGGCCGCCGACGAACGCCGCCAGCAACACCACGACGGCACCGGCGCTGGCAAGCAGGGCGCGCAACGGCTCGGCGACGATCGCGCCGAACCAGCCGCCGGCCCTGCCGAGGTCGTCGAACCCGGCCGAGATCTTGTCGGGACCGCGCACGATGTGGAGGAACCCCAGGGCCGACAACGCCATCAGACCCCAGCCGAGGATCAGGCGGAACGGGCTCGACGACCGCCCCTTGTGGACGAGCGCGATCCCGACCGCGATCAGCACCAGCGGTACGACGAAGCGCCCGATGCCGGTGATCCAACCCACGAGCTTCTCGATCCCGCGACCGAGCGGACCGGCGAGGTTCCAGTAGATCGCCAGGCCGAGCACCACCCCGCCACCGATGAGGCCGACGCCGACGAACTCGTGCTCGCGGCCCTCGACCGCGCCGCGCAGGTCGGCCTGAGCCCGCGTGCGCCGGTTCCGTGACGTGCTCGGAGGCGTCGCGTCTCGCACGCCACGGTTCGCGCCAGTGGTGCGGGAGGTTCGGCTCGCCGGCCCGCCACTCGAACGGGCTCGGTTCGACGGTGGCTTCTTCGATGGACCCCATGTCGTCATGGCCGCGCCAACGGTACCAACCACCGGGCGGCCCGACCGGTACTCCCCGTTCGATCGAGTCGGCTCACGGTGCGCCGTCTCATCGATCGTCTGGTCGCCGACTCGGGCCTGCGGCGCGTGCCTGGCCGGCTCGATTCAACTCGGATTGACGCCGAGGACGGCGCCGTCGGGGCCCAACAGGACGTCGAGGACGCCGCCCGCTGACGACGTCACGAACGCCGAGTACTGGACCGCGTCACCAGGACCGCCGACGACGACGAACTGGGTGATGGTCGATTCGCCGAGCTCGTCAGCGATACCAGTGAGGACGGCGTCGGCATCGAAATCCAGATCGGCGGCTCGGAACGTCTCACCGTCGGCCGCCTCTGGCGGAGCCGGTGGTTGCAGCGCGTCGTCGAGGTAGACGAACGCCGTCGCGGTCGAGCCTCCATCGGTCGCCACGATCACATTGACGAGCTGCGGAGTGGCATTCGCCTCGAAGTAGTCCTGCGGGCCTCCGAGCTCGGTCTCGACGGCCGCGATCGCGGGTGCGATCCCGGCCACCAGTGGGAGCTCGGCAGACCCCTCGTCGCTGTCGCCGCACCCGGCCAGCATCCCGAGCACGACCATCAGGGAAATCGGACGCAGGACGGTCAGGCTTCCATCACGACGGGGACGATCATCGGCCGTCGGCGGGTCCGGTCGTGGACGAACTTGCCGGCGGCCCGCCGGACGTCGCGTTCGAGCTCCTCGACGTCGCGCACGCCGTTCGCCAATGACCGTTCGACCGCGTCGGCCACCGTGGCACAGGCCTCGTCGAGCAGATCCTCGGCCTCCGGGGCGTACACCCAGCCGCGGGTGATGATCTCTGGACCGGTCAGCACCTTTCCCGTCTGCGAGTCGACGGTGACGACGACCACGACGACGCCCTCCTCGGCGAGCACCCGCCGGTCGCGCAGCACGCCCTGGCCGACATCGCCGACGATGCCGTCGACGTACAGGTACCCGGCGGGCACGCGCCCGACCGCGACCAGGCCGTCGTCGCTGAGCTCGAGCACGTCGCCGTCCTCGCACAACAGCACATGGTCGTGGGCGACGCCCATCGCCCGACCCAGCCTGGCGTTCGCCACGAGATGGCGGTACTCGCCGTGCACGGGCACGTAGTGGTCGGGTCGCACGATCGACAGGTAGGTCTTGATCTCGTCGGCCTGCGCGTGCCCCGTGGCGTGCACGTCGACGATGCCGGAGTGCAGGACGTCCGCGCCGGCGCGCAGCAGGCCGTCGATGACGCGGTTGACGTTGCCCTCGTTGCCGGGGATCGCGTGACTCGACAGGATCACCGTGTCGTGCTCGCCGAGCTTCACGAACTTGTTCTCGACGCGGGCGAGCAACGCCAACGCCGACATCGGCTCGCCCTGCGATCCGGTGGAGATCACGCACACCTGACCTGGCTCGTAGCGATCGATGTCCTCGATGTCGATGACCGACGACTCGGGGAGCTTGAGCACGCCGAGGTCGAGCCCGAGGCGCACGTTCTTCTTCATGCTCAGCCCGAGCGTTGCCACCTTGCGTCCGGACTCGATCGCGGCGTCGGCGATCTGCTGGATGCGGTGCAGGTGGCTGGCGAAGCTGGCGGTGATGATCCGCCGGTCGCGGTGCTCGGTGAACAACGACCGCAGAACACCGCCGACGCTCGTCTCGCTCGGCGCGTAGCCGGGTTCCTCGGCGTTGGTCGAGTCACCGAACAGGAGACGGACGCCCGCCGCGCCGAGTTGGCCGAGCCTGGTGAGGTCGGTGCGGCGGCCGTCGACCGGCGTGAGATCGAGCTTGTAGTCGCCGGAGTGGAGGATGACGCCTTGCGACGTGTTCACGATGACCGCGTGCGCGTGCGGAACCGAGTGGGTGACGGGCACGAACTCGACCTGGAACGGCCCGATCTCGACGACCTGACCGTCGGTGACGGCGATCATCTCGGTGCGGTCGAGCAATCCCGCTTCCTCGATGCGGTTGCGGGCGAGGCCGAGCGTGAGCGCGCCGCCGTAGATCGGCAACGGCCGATCGAGCAGATGGCCGATCCCGTCGTTGTCGCGCAGCAGGAACTGGATGCCACCGACATGATCCTCGTGACCATGCGTCGCGACGAGACCGGCGATCCGCGATGCGTTGTTGCGCAAGTACGTGAAATCGGGCAGCACCAAGTCGATCCCGTGCATGTCGGCGCCCGGGAACATCAGCCCGCAGTCGATGATCAAGATGTTGCGCGAGCCGCTGCCGCCCTGCTCGAGGGCCATGCAGTTGCGGCCGATCTCACCCAGCCCACCGAGGAAGACGATGCGTACCGGCTCCGCCATCAGCGCTCCCGTCTGCCGTGCGCGGACCGACTACCGACCGACGGGCTCGGGGCGCTCGGGGAACGCATCCCGCCAGCGTTGCAGGTTCGCCAGCACAATTGGAGCCATCTCGTCGACGAACGCCGGCGCCGGGCCCATCGGCAGACGGGCCTGGCCGACGGCGAGACCGAGATGGCGCATCATCGACTTGGTGGGGATCGGATTGGGCGCCTCGTCGCCGGTCTCGAACGCGAAGCTCTCGAGCATCCGGCTGTTGACGAGCCGGGCGCCGACGGTGTCGCCTTTCTCCCACATGTCGAACATGTCTTGATGGTCGGGGGCGGTCCAGTGCGTCGCCACGCCGACCGTGCCCACGATGCCGCTGGCGAGGAGTGGCAGCGTCATCAGATCGTCGCCGCTGTACGCCTCGAAACCATCAGGTGCCGAGCTGATGAGCGCCGCCGTCTCACCGGGGTTGGCCGACGCGTCCTTGAGGGCGACGATGTTCGGCACCTCACGGAACAGGCGCAGCAACGTCGCCGTGGCGATCTTGCGGCCCGTGCGGATCGGGATGTCGTACACCATCACGGGCAGGTCGCTCGCCCCGGCGATCGCCCGCATGTGCGCCTCGATGCCGGCCTGCGACGGACGGTTGTAGTACGGGCCGACCGCCAGCACACCCGCCGCGCCGAGCGCCGCCGCTTCCTTCGTGAGGTGCACCGAGTGGCGGGTGTCGTTGGTGCCGGTGCCGGCGACCACGGGGATCGTCACCGCCTCGATCACGGCGGCGAACAGCGACAACCGCTCCTCGTCGTTGAGCACTGGCGCCTCGCCGGTGGTGCCGGCGATCACGAGACCGTCGTGACCATGAGCCTGGAGGTGGCGGGCGAGCTCGCCGGC
>DASUEW010000530.1:0-6471 GCA_036274875.1 Ilumatobacteraceae bacterium | reverse complement strand
GCGCGATGTCCGGCTGCGCGTGAAAGAGCTGGCCAAGCGCGATTACGCGCGCGCCAGTGCGCGCGCCAGCGTCGACTACGTCTTGTTGTTCCTCCCGAACGAGCAGCTCACCGGGTTCATCCACGAACACGACCCGGCACTGCTCGACGATGCCCTCGGCCAGCGGGTCGTGATGTGCTCCCCACTGACGCTGTTCGCTTTTCTCGGCGTCATCCGCCAGGCGTTCGACAATTTCATGGTCGAGCAGACGAGCGACCAGATCCTCGGGCTGATCAGCAAGTTCGGCCAGCAGTGGGTGAAGTACAACGAGGCGCTCGACAAGGTGAAGAACCGCTTCGACCAGCTCGACCGATCCTTCGACGAGCTGGTAGGCCCCCGCCGCCGGCAGCTCGAAAAGCCGCTGCAGCAGCTCGACTCCGTGCGGCGCGAGCGCAACTTGCCGATCGACGGCCAGCTGTTCGCCGAGATCGGCGACGCGCCTGACGAAGCGCCCGACGACGAGCCGGACAACCTGCGCGTCCTCGGGGCCTGACGGCGTCGCATCGTCACACCCACCGGGCAGAATCGTCGCATGAGCCAGCCCGCGTTCGACTTCGGCAGCGAGCCGGTCGACGACCCGGCCAACCCGACGTACACGGTGGCCGAGCTGGCCGATGCGCTCAACGCGTCCCTGCGTCGCGGCTTCAGCGACGGCGTGTGGGTGCGGGGCGAGATCCAGGGCTGGAACGAGCGCGGCCAGCACGCCTACTTCAACCTCGCCGACGATTCGGCAGGTGTGAAGGCGGTACTTCGTGTGCAGTTCTTCGCCAACGCCCGGATGAAGCTCCGGCCGATGCTGCAGAAGCACCGCCTGCGCCTGGTCGACGGGATGAAGGTGCGTGTGTTCGGCTACCTCGACTTCTACGCTCCGGCGGGCCAACTCGGGCTCAAGATGGCCGACCTCGACCCGCGGTTCACGCTCGGCGATCTGGCCGCACAACGCGACGAAGTCATCCGCCGGCTCGTCGCCGAGGGGTTGCTCGACGCCAACAAGCGCTCGCTCTTGTCACCGATTCCCCTCCACGTCGGCGTCGTGAGCAGCGTCAACACGGCAGCGTGGCACGACTTCCACGACGAGCTCGTCCGCAGCCGGTTCGGGTTCCACCTCCGAGTATGCGACGTACGTGTCCAAGGCCCTACGGCCGCCCGCGGGATCAGCCGCGCGATCGCCGTGCTCGCGGCACGCCGCGACCTCGATGCGATCGTCGTCATCCGCGGCGGCGGAGCGCGCAACGAGCTGGCGACGTTCGACGCCGAAGCGATCGCCCGGGCGATCGCGGCGTCTCGGGTGCCGGTGTTCACCGGGCTCGGTCACGAGGTCGACCGCAGCGTGGCCGACGAGGCGGCTCACACCGCGTTCAAGACGCCGACGGCCTGCGCGGCCGCGCTGGTCGATGCGGTGCGTGCCTACCTGGAGTCGAGCGAACGATCGTGGAGCGCGATCAGCGCGCTGTCACATCGCCAGCTCGGCGGCGCGACCGAGCAGCTCACCGCTCGCGCGCATCGGATCGCCCGCCGCACCCACGATGCGGTCGAGCGCGCCGACGAGCGGCTCCAAACGCGCGTCGAAGCCGTCCGTGCGCGAGCACCACGCGCGCTCGCGCTCGCACAGGCGCGCGTCGACGACTTGGCAGTTCGCCTCGCGCGGCGCCCACATCAACTGCTCGCCGCCGAGGACCGTCACCTCGCCTCACTCCAGGCACGGCTCGGGCTCCTCGACCCGGTCAACCTGCTCGCACGCGGCTGGTCGATCACGCGGACCGACGACGGCCGGATCGTCCGCAGTGTGAGTGCGGCACCTCCCGGTGCCATCATCCACACTGATGTGGCCGACGGGACGTTGACGAGCCGAGTGGAGGGGACGAGCCGATGAGCACCGACGAGCAGCCCGGCTACTCGGCGGCCCTGCACGAGCTCGACGGCATCCTGCGCGAGCTCGAGGGCTCCGACGTCGACGTCGACCGCCTCGCCGATCGCGTCGCGCGGGCCGCGCAGCTCATCGCGTTGTGCCGCGAACGGATCGGTGCGGCGCGCCTCCAGATCGACGAAGTGATCGCCGACCTCGATGGCGAACCCGAACCTGGCGACCAGCAGCCGCCCGAGCGGGCCTAGCCTCGGCCGACGTGGCCGCTTGCGCTCCCCCGACCCTCGCCTCGATCGCCGCTCGGGTCGAGGCGCGGCTCGACGCAGTGCTCGCGGTCGAGCACGCACGTTGGTCGGCGTTCGACCCCGATCTGGGTGGTCCGGTCGACGAGATCCGCCGGCTCGTGCTGTCGGGCGGCAAGCGCCTGCGGCCGGCGTTCTGCCATTGGGGTTTCGTCGGTGCCGGAGGCGAGCCAGATGACCAGCGCATCGTCGACGCCGGCGCGGCGCTCGAGCTGATGCACGCGTTCGCGCTGTTCCACGACGACGTGATGGACGACGCTGCCAGCCGACGTGGAGCCGCCACCACGCACGCCGTCTACGCCGCCCAACACGCCGCCGAGGGTTGGGCCGCTGAGTCGCGGCGGTTCGGCGAGGGGGTTGCGATCCTCGTCGGCGATCTCGCGTTCGTGTACGCCGATCAGCTGATGCTCGGAGCGCCGATCGAGGCGTGGACGATCTGGAACGATCTCCGGGCCGAGCTCAACGCCGGTCAGCTGCTCGACATCCTCGGCTCTGTTCGCCGAGTGCGCGATCTCGCGACCGCGGAGCGGATCTGTCGCTACAAGAGCGGCAAGTACACCATCGAGCGCCCGCTCCACCTCGGCGCCGTCCTGGCCGCACCCGCGCGTGGCTGCGCCCTGCTTGCCGGACTCAGCGCCTACGGCCTCCCGCTCGGCGACGCCTTCCAGATGCGCGACGACGTGATGGGCGCCTTCGGCGACGAGTCCGTCACCGGCAAGCCGGTGGGCGGCGACCTGCGCGAGGGCAAACCGACACCGCTGCTCGCCCGCGCCGTTGCTGCTGCGACACCGGCGCAGCTGGCCGTGCTCGACCGTGTCGGGGCCCCCGACCTCGACGATCGCGAGGTCGCCGACATCCAGCAGGCCATCGTCGACTCTGGCGCCCTGGCGGCGCTCGAACGGCACATCTCGGCGCTCACGGCCGAAGCGGTCGCGGCGCTCGACGCGATCGAGCTGGCAGGTGACGCGTCGGCCGAGCTGATCGCGCTCGCCGACTACGTGGGCGGGCGAAGAGTCTGACAGTGGGTAGGCGAGCAGCGTGACATGGTGACGTCAGGCTCGGGCCGGACGCGCGTAGACCGCCAGCGCCTCGGCGATCGTCGCGGTCGTCACGCCCGGCTCGGCGGCTACGGCGTGGAGCCAGGCGGGCCGATTGACGGCCGCGACCGCGATCGGTTCGTCGAGCGGCGAACCCTGGACGGCGAGGTGGACGAAGCCGGTCGCATAGTCCGGCGGCCGGAGATCGCGTCCGAGCTCGAGGAGCGCGTACGGATCGGGTGCCGTGCCGGTCGACGACAACACGAACACGCCCTGCGAGGTCGGTTCCGTCGGCCCGCCGGCGAGGCCCGGGCCGTCGGCGAGGACGGCCCCGATCACGTCCCCGGCCCGCGCCCCGGCGAGCAGTAGCGCGACGTAGGCGCCCAGGCCACGGCCGACGACCGTCGCCGCGCCGAGGTGTTGGAGCGCGGCGTCGGCGTCGGCGAGCAGCAGTTCGGCGGTGTAGCCGCCGCCGCGCGGCACCGTGGACGCTCCGTGGCCGGTGAAGTCGAGAGCGGTAACCGGCCCTGGCCACTCATCCGCCCATCCGGGTGGCGTCGCGGGCGATCGCTCGCCGAGCCCGTGCAGCAGCAACAGCGGGCGCCCATCGCCTTCACGCAGGTGGTGCAGGGCCAGCGTCACCCGGTTGTGCGTCAGCCTCGTCATCTCTGTCATGTGGTGGCTTGTCATGCAGGTACCCCGATGACCGATGTGACGATGTCGACCAACAGGTCGGGTTGTTCGATGTGGGCGAAATGGCCGATGCCGTCGAGCATCTCGAGCCGACCGCGCGTCGGAAGGTACGGCTCGACGTGGTGCGGAAGCGTGCCCCAGCCCATGTCTTCCTGTTCGCCGACGAGCACGCCGAGGAACGGCACCGCCAGGCCGGGCAGGCGCACCAGGGCCCACTCGGGTCGCCACGGACCGAACCCGCCCATGCGCATCGTCGGGTCGAGCTTCCACCGCCACCCGTCGGCGGACTCCGCGGCGCCGACACTGACGAGGTAGCGCAGCCACTCGTGCGACAGGCGTGGGTTCATCCGGCCTCTCCGGCGAGCGAGCTCGTCGAGCGTTCCGGGCTTGCGGCGTGCGGTCGCCGTCGACCGCCGGTGGTCGAGCCAGCCGGTGAGCTCGCTGGTCAGCATCTTCGTGCGATCGTGCTCGGCGAGGTCGGGGATCGGCCGGCGGTGCGGGATGCCGTCGATGTTCACGAACGAGGCGAAGCGGAACGGGTGGGCGTCGGCGAGTTGCGTCATCAGCGCCCCACCCTTCGAGTGCCCGATCACAGGGACCGCTGTCGCACCTGCGACGTGGTCGAACACGGTGACGGCATCGCGGAGATCGGCGTCCCACGAGTACAGCTCGGCGTGTTCGCTGTCGCCGTGGCCTCGGTGGTCCCAGCTGACGACGCGCCACCCGCGGCCCGCCAGCTTCGGACCGAACACGTCGAACGTGCGGGCGAAGTCGAAGCCGCCATGTACCAGCATGAGCGGTGGCGCGCTGCCGCTCCCCCATTCGTGGACGGCGATGCGAACGCCGTTGGAGTCGACGTCGTAGCGGCGATCCGGTGCGACCGCGCCGGGGAATGTCACCTGGTCGGCCATGGTGGGAGGATATGACGGTGGCCGCGCGGTAGCGGCATAGTGTCGTGGGTCGAGGCCGTCATCATGAACCGTCCACTGATCCTCTCCGCCACTGCGCTGATCTTCGCGATCGCCATCGCTGCGTGCGGTGAGGACGGCGGCACGGCGACCGACGAGGTCCTCCCTCCGATCCGCACGACCACCACCACGACATCGACATCGACGACGATCTCGACCGACCGGAAGTTCTACACGGTCAAACGTGGAGAAACGCTCTCGCTCATCGCCGACAGCTTCGGCGTCTCGGTCCAGGCGATCGTGGAGCTGAACGGGTTGGTCGACGCCAACGACATCCAGGCCGACCAGACGATCGAGATCCCCACCGGCGTGGTGATGATCGACGAGCTGCCGACGACGACCACTCCAACCGCCACCACCTGAGCCCCGTGACGGCGCCGGATCGGGTCTGCCCTGCCGCGGATGCGTCGAGCTTCCTACACTCATGGTCATGAGCTTTTGGCCCACGCCAGACCACTGGAGCGTCCAGATCCCGTTGGATACGCCCCATCACAGGCTGCCGGTGCTCGCACCGACCGGAGTCGTCGAGCTCTCGCCGATGCCCGTCGACGTGCCGCCGGCCGAGTGGGAGTCGCTCGAGTACATGGACTGGAAGAGCGGTGGCGACACGAACTTCGCGCCGATCGCCTCGGCGGACGGTGAGCTCGACTGCCGTGGCTTCTGGGACAAGGGCAAGACCGACAAGGACGCGGAGTGGACGAGCAACGCGGACAAGGCGCCCACCATCCGGGCCTATGTCGACGGAGTGGGTGCGAACTTCGGTCGGGTGCGCATCATCAAGCTCGAACCACAGGATCGTGAGGCCGCGATGCGGTCGATCCATCGCGACGACAACAACCGCTTCAACCCCGACGACGAGGGGTGGGTGGTGCGCTCGTGGGTCGAGCTGACCGACAACCCTGACAGCTACATGTTGCTGATGGACAGCGGACCCGACGGTCTGCCCGACCCGAGCACCGAGGTCCGGGTGGCGCTGCGCAAGGGAGCACGTTTCGTCGTCGACACGCAGCGGTTGTGGCATGTCGTCGTACACAACGGCACCGCGCCGCGATACGCGCTGATCACCAGCTTCGAGTCCGGGCCCGCCCTCCAGTCCTGGATCGACTCACAGCTCCCGGTCAGCGTCTGACGAACCGGTGGCTGGGCTGTACCACATCGCCCTACCGGCCGACTGGGAGAGCGCGCGTGAGTCCGGAACGTACGCGATCAGCACCCGCGGCGTCACGCTCGCCGACGAGGGGTTCATCCACTGCTCACGCGCTCACCAGGTCGAAGCGACCGCCAACCGGTTCTACGGCGACGTCACCGAGCTCGTGCTCCTGACGATCGACGGGGCGGCGCTCGGCGCACCCGTGGTCGACGAGGACCTCTACAACACCGGCGACAGCTACCCGCACGTGTACGGCCCGATCCCGATCTCAGCCGTCGTCGCGGCCCAGCCGTGGACGCCCGCCGCCGACGGCACCTTCCACTCACCCATCTCGTGAAGTTTCGGCGCCGTAGGGGCGCCGTAACTTCACGAGATCAGGGGTGGGTCAGCCGCGGCCGCCGCCGGGGGCGATCGAGCT
>DASUEW010000529.1:0-5188 GCA_036274875.1 Ilumatobacteraceae bacterium | reverse complement strand
CGACGCCACGTCGTCTTCGGCGAAGCAGAACGAGAGCTTGCCCGGGTTGCCGTGCGTAGCCCGGTCGACCTCGCCCGGTCGCCCGCCGCCGACGTTGCGCACGACGAGCTGGAGGGCGCGGCCGATCGTCGAGTTGGCGCGGTTGCCTTGACCGAGGGCGTTGATGCCGGAGTTCATCCCGATCCGGCGGGCGCCGGGACCGCTGCACACGATCACCGGACCGACGGGCATCGTGGTGGCTAGCAGCCCGTGCATGTTGAACTCGTCGGTGCACACGGCCTCGACCGCGGTGAGCACCCACGGCAGGTACTCGGGGAGGCACCCGGCCATCACGGCCGCGATCGCGACCTTCTCGACCGAGACGTCGACGAGGTCGGGCGGAACGGTCGCGACGATCTCGTCGGGTTGGCGTTGGGTGCCGGTCAGCATCCGCAGCACGCGTTCCTCGGTGGGCGGCACGACGGGGAGACCGTCGGTCCAGCCGCGCTGGAACATCAGCTCGAACTCGTCCTCGAGCTCGGCGACCTCGATGCGGCGCGACCGCAGAATCGTCGCGCCGAACCGCACGCGCAGGCTGTCGACGAGGTCGGGGTCGACGCTCATCGATCCGCAGCCGGGGCGCATCACGGGCAGTTCGGAACCGAGACCGGCGACGCCGGTCAGCGCCTCCCACTCCTCCCGCCACCATCCGGTCGTCCGCCCGACCTCCACCCCGTCCTCGACCTTGATGACCGTCGGCACGGTCTCGATGTCGTGGTGCCAGCTGACGGCCAGGTCGGCGTCGTGGATCGCGGCCGGGTCGCCGGGGAACGTGGCGTCGTCCTGGGTGTACACCGTCACGTCGACGCTCGCCGCCAGCTGCCGAAGGACCGGCACGACCATCCGGCACGTCTCGCACTCGTGCTTCACGACGATCACGAGGCCGTCGGGCAGTCGGGGCGCGCCACCTTCGGTCGCACGTGCGGTCGCGGTCGTCGTGGCGGTCACTGGCTTGTCACCGTACTTCGAGCCACCGGCTCCCGCCGCCGTAGGGCATCCCTCGCGGCGCGACCGCGGCGCCGGTCGGTTCGGTCATGGCCGGCCAACCTATCTGTCCGACCAATCTGTCGGTCGCACGTCGGCCGCCGCGTCGGTCGCATCGTCGGTCGCGTCCTCGGCCGCGCGTCGGGCCGAGTGGCTCGGTGGTCAGCGACGCAGCGTGACGAAATACCGGGCGCCCGGGACGGCTCGCCTGTCCTGCCGGCGCGATCAGCCGGGTACGGTTCGACAGATCGGTCAGAACGAGACGTTGAGCGTGGAGTTCCACGGCGTGCGGGGGTCGACCCCCTGCCATGGCGAGGAGATCACGCGGTACGGCGGCAACACCTCGTCGGTGTCGGTCAGCGCGCCCGGAAACGATCCGATCCTGTTCGACCTCGGCACGGGTGTGCGCTACTACGGACTCGCACATCCGCCAGACCAGCGGTTCAAGGGATCGTGCCTGTTGAGCCACCTGCACTGGGACCATGTGCAGGGCCTGCCGTTCTTCACCCCGCTGCTCCGGGCCGGTGCCGAGCTCGACGTGTATGCGCCGTCACAGGCCAACGGTCGCACGGTGAGCGACGTGATGACCGACACGATCCAGCCACCACTGTTCCCCATCACGTTGGCCGAACTTCCCGGCGAGATCAGGTTCCACGACATCGCCGACTCGGAGTTCGCGATCGGCGAGTTCGACGTGATGTCGCGGTTGATCCCCCACATCGGGCGCACCTGCGGGTACCGGGTCACATGGCAGGGCCACAGCATCTGCTACCTCAGCGACCACCAACAACCGTTTGACGGTTCGTTCTCGGTCACACGTGGCGCGATGGATTTGTGCGAGGGCGTCGACGTGTTGATCCACGACGCGCAGTACACGCCTGCCGAGTTCGAGATCAAACGTGACTGGGGCCATTGCATGATCGACTACGCCATCTGGCTGGCGACCGAGGCGCGGGTTCGCAAGCTCGTGCTCTTCCACCACGATCCATCGCACGACGACGACCGCCTCGATGCACTCGCCGGGGCGGCGGCGGCGTGCGGTCGGGCGCGAGGGATCGAGGTCGTGGCCGCGTACGAGGGCCTGCGACTCACCCTCGGTGCGTGACACCCGCCGAGAACGTGGCAGTCGTGTTCGGTGACAGTGTCGGGATCGTCGCCGCGATCGTGCTCGGCGCGGCGTTCGTGCTCGCCGGAGCGACGAAGCTGGCAGCGGGCCGGACATGGCCCGCGCAGGCCGCCGAGCTCGGCGCGCCCGCGTGGTCGATTCGACCGCTCCCCTGGGTCGAGCTCGTGCTCGGCGCGGTCCTCGTCAGCAACCTGGACCGTCGACCGGCCTCGATCGTCGCCCTCGTGCTCCTGCTCGTGTTCTCGACGCTCGTGATCGCTCGCCTGCGCGAGGGCCGGCATCCACCGTGTGCGTGCTTCGGAGCGTGGTCGGCGCGCCCGCTCGGCCCAGGGCATCTCGTTCGCAACGGTGTGCTCGTCGTGCTGGCAGTGGTCGCCGCGGCTGCCTGATTCTCCGGGGTCCTCCCGTTCTGTCTGCTTCAGATGAAGCCACACTTCCGATGAAGCAGACAGATGGAGGGATCTCAGTCGGCCGGCGTGGTGGAGAGCACGAACGTGTAGACCCGCGCCTCGTCGCGCCACGAGTCGTACCGTCCGCTCGGCCCGGCGTGACCGGCGCCCATCTCGGTGCGCAGCACGAGCGGCGCGTCGTTGGTCCGAACATCACGGAGCTTGGCGACCCACTTGGCAGGTTCGTGATAGCTCACGCGCGGATCGTTGAGCCCGGCTGTCACCATCAGTGCCGGGTAGTCGGTCGCCGCCGTGTTGTCGTAGGGGGAGTAGCTCTCCATGTAGCTGGCGAACGGCTCGGCGCGCGGGTCGCCCCACTCCTCCCACTCGGTGATCGTGAGGGGGAGCGTCTCGTCGCTCATCGAGTTGACGACGTCGACGAACGGCACTTCGGCGACGGCGGCGGCGAACAGCTCGGGCCGCATCGTCATGCACGCACCGACGAGAAGGCCACCTGCGCTGCCACCCCGGATCGCCAGCCGATCCTTTGCGGAGTAACCGGACGCGACGAGGTGCTCAGCGGCCGCGATCGTGTCGGTGAACGTGTTCCGCTTGGCGAGCAGCTTGCCCTCGAGGTACCACTGCCGGCCGAGCTCACCGCCACCGCGCGGGTGGACGAGCGCCCAGATCCCGCCCCGGTCGAGATACGACAGGCGGGCGACGGAGAACCAGGGTGGCACCGACGACTCGTACGACCCGTAGCCGTACAGGAGGCACGGCGCGGTTCCGTCGGTCGGCGTGTCGACGTGGCGGACGATGTCGATCGGCACCCGTTGGCCGTCGGGTGCGATTGCCCACTCGCGCATCGAGGTGTACGCCGCGAGGTCGACGTTCGGGGTCGGCGTGCGCTTGACGACCGTCCGTTCGCCCGTCGCCACGTCGACGTCGAAGATCGTCGGCGGCGACGTGAGCGACTGGTGCGACACGCGGAGAGTGGGGAGGTCCCATTCGGCGTTCTGGCCGAACTCGATGTCGTGTGGCTCATCGCCGAAGTCGAGCACCGATCGCTCACCCGAACGGGTGAGGATCCGGATCCGCGGCTGGGCGTCGTTCCACTCGTGGAGGGCGAGGAACCCGGCGAACGGCTCGATGGCGGTGATGCGCCGGCCCGCTTCGTGGGCGATCAGCTCCGCCCAGGTGCCGGGCGCGTCGATCGGAGCCTCCATCACCCGGAAGTCGACGGCGTTCTCGTTCGTCAGCACGACGAAGCGATCACCCCAATGGTCGAGCTGGTACTCGACGTCGAGTCGGCGTGGCAGCACGACGCGCGGCGCGGCGCGGGCGTCGGCGGCGGGGATCAGCCACTCCTCCGTGCTCAGCTTGCTGCCGGCGTGGATGATGATCCACTCGTCGCTCCGCGTCGAGCCGACGCTCACGTAGAACCGCTCGTCGGACTCGTGGTACACCCGCTCGTCGTCGGACTGCGGTGTGCCCAATCGGTGACGCCACACCTCGAACGGCCGCTCGGCCGCGTCGGCGATGACGTAGAACAGGTCCTGGCCGTCGGCGGACCACGCCACGCCGGCCCACGCGACCGTGTCGACGATCTCGTCGTCGAGATCGGTGCCGGCCTCGATGTCGCGGACGCGGAGCGTGTAGTGCTCGTTGCCCTTCGTGTCGGCGGCCCACGCGGCGAGCGTGTGGGCGGGGTTCGGTTCCAGCCCGCCGAGGTCGAAGAAGTCGTGACCGGCAGCCTCGACGTTCTGATCCAGCACGAGCTGGTCGGCGGACGTCTCGGCCGAGCGTCCGCGGCGATGGATCGCGTACGACTGGCCCTCCTCGGTGCCGGTGACGTACCACCAGCCGTGGTGCAGCACGGGGGCCGACAGGTCGGTCTCTTGGATCCGCGACTTGATCTCGCCGAAGATCGTGTCGACCAACGTCTGTCGTTCGTCGAACCACGCGTTGGCGACAAGGTTCTCGGCCTCGAGGAAGGCGATCGTGTCGGGGTCGTCCCGATCGCGGAGCCACGCCCACGGATCGTCGACATCGCCGGTCGGGCGGTGCCACACGTGTGGGATCTTCTTCGGGGGCGTCGCTGACATCGTGAGCAGGGTAGGCGCTAGCGTCGCTCCTACCATGCGCGTCTGGATCGATCAGGACCTGTGCACCGGCGACGGTCTCTGCGTCGACCACTGTCCCGACGTGTTCGTGCAGCTCGAGGACGGCATCGCCTACGTGTCAGAGGCGGGTCACGTGCTCAACGACCCCGGCAGCTCGGGCAGCCTGGCGTGGGTGTCGCCGCGCCACGCCCGCATGGTGATCCACGCCGCCGAGGTGTGTCCCGGCGAGTGCATCTTCATCGAGCTCGACGTCCCGATCGCGATCGACGGCGAGGCCGCCGCTTAACTTCGACGTCGATGGAGACTCGCAAGATCGGCGTGCTCGACGTCTCGGTCGTCGGACTCGGCTGCAACAACTTCGGGATGATGATCGACGCGGCGCAGACGCGCGCTGTCGTCGACGCCGCGATCGACGCCGGCGTCAGCTACTTCGACACCGCCGAGAGCTACGGACGCGGACAGTCGGAGGAGTTCCTCGGCGCGGCCCTGGCAGGCCGCCGGGCCGACGTGCTGATCGCGACCAAGTG
>DASUEW010000528.1:0-5610 GCA_036274875.1 Ilumatobacteraceae bacterium | reverse complement strand
GCTCGTGCTGCACGCTCACTTCCCACCCGTTCCCTGTGATCTGGTTACGCGCCACCGGCTCTTCGACGCCGACCAGGTCGGGTACGGCGTAGACGGGCGTCCGGAACAACTGCCACGCGAGCACCCCGAGACCAACGAGCGCGACCACGACGACGAGCGGGAGCAGGATCCTCCACGGGACCCGGAGGCGGCGAGGCGATGCTGGGTCGTGACCCCACGTGCCTGGCCCGCCATCGGGCGCCGCGGTCACAGAGAGCGGCTCGTCGATCGATTCGTCCGACCCGCCGAGGATGACCAGGTCGTCGGTGCGATCGACGGAGGGGATCTGACCAAACGGTTCGAACTCGGGGGCCGCGGTGGTGGTCGCGGCGCCGGCCTCGCGACCGGAACGGACGTCGTCGTCGTCGACGTCGATCGGCACGATCGTCAGGTCGTCGTCCGCCGACGGCTCCCAGCCGAGCTCGGTGGAGTCTTCGGCTTCCGACGCGCTGTCGGGCTCGTCGAGCGGGATCAGGAGCAGTTCGGTCGAAGCGTCGGTCTGACCCGGCGCGCCGGACCCCGTGTCGGCAGAACCGCCGGGACGAACCGCCCCACCGGTCGGGTCGTCCGGGTTGCGCAGTTGCTCGACCGGGACGTCGAACAACCCGCTCGACAGCAGCGGCAGGGGATCGGGTCGGGGCAGCTTCTCGGCAGCCCGGACGAGCCCGCGGCCGAACTCGGCCGCCGTCGAGCGGTCCTCCGGTTCCGGCCGCCCGGCGTGCTCGAGCACCGCCGCCAGCGAACCGAGGTCGGCGGAGACCGGCATCAAACGGCCGACTCTCGCCGACAACGTGGCGACCGTCGAGTCGGAGGCGAATGGCAGCGAGCCCGTCACCGCCTCGACCATGACGAGGCACAGCGCGTAGACGTCGGTCTTGCCGTCGATCGGCAGCGACAACGCCTGCTCGGGCGAGGCGTAGCCCGCGACATGTGTGGCGACCGTGGCCGGCTCCTCCCATTGCTGCTCACCGAGCAGTCGCGCCAGCCCGAAGTCGACGATGCGCAAGCGCCGGTCGTCGCCGAACACCAACTTCGACGGGGTGATCTCTCCGTGCACGAAGCCACGCCGGTGGGCGTGATCGAGCGCACGGCAGGCGTCGAGCCCGATGACCAGGGCCTGCGAGGGTGTCAGCCGACGACCGCGGTCGAGCAGGTCGCGCATGCTCCCGCCGGCGAGGCGCTCGATCACGACGTACGCGGCCGACCCCGTTCCGTAGGCGGCCTCACCCCAGTCGTAGATCGCGGCGATGTTGGCGTGGGAGAGTGCCGCCACGGGACGGATCGCACGGTCGAAGCGATCGAGGAACTCCGGCGACCCTGCCATCGCCGGCAGCACGATCTTGAGCGTCACGGGACGACCCGAGGTGGTGTCGTCGGCGTCGAAGATGAGCGTGTTGGCGCCGGACGATGCCATCCGCACCATGCGGTACCGCTCGGCGAAGAGCGAGCCCACCAGCAGTTCCGGGCCACCCGTGCCGGTGTCCGGATCGATCTTCTCCACGATCCGAGCACGATATCGCTTGGTCGCCGTCGACAAGCGACAGCCCGCGTGACACCAGCCGTTCCCCACAGCTCGCCTCGATGACGCTCGGTCCGCGGCGCGACCGGCTCGGCCGCACGGCATCATGGGGACGTGCCGAGCGAGCCACCCACGATCACGGAGCCGGGCGAGACGACCGCCACGCCGGACGCCACGAGCGACGCGACGGGCGACACGACCAATGGGACGACCGATGCGACCCTGTCACCGGTCGGTGGTCGTCGCGGCCGGCGTCAGATCGACCGTGGACTGCTCGTCGCCAGCGCCGGCATCGCCGTCGGGCTCGTCCTCGTCGGGCTCGGTGTGGCCAGATCGGTGACCGGGGACGACGCGACCAAGCTGCCCGACGAGATCGAGAGCATCGATCCCGTGCCCGACGCGGTGCAGGTGCTTTCGCAGACGAGCGTGTTCGTCGACCTGCTCACCGACTACACGGGCGAGCTCGTGATCGACGGTGTCGTGATCGAGACCATCGACCTCAGCGACATCGACTCGAGCGCGATCCAACCCGGTCAGCAAGTCGACATCCCGCCCGCCACGGTGTACGAACCAGGCAACGCGACGCTCACGTACACACCGAGCGAGGGCGCGCCGATCGAGACGTTCGAGTCGGGCAGCCATCGAGTCGACGTGAACTACTGGAAGGTCGAAGAAGGTCGCCAGCGGCAGAGCTCGTACACCTGGACGTTCAACGTCATCTGAGACATCGACCTCAGGCGAGCTCGCCGGTCTCGAGGAGGTGCCGGAAGGCGGTCTCGTCGAGGATCGGGATCCCGAGCTGTTCGGCCTTGGTGAGCTTGCTCGCCCCGGGTGACTCACCGACGACGACGGCATAGGTCTTGGCACTGACGCTGCCGGGGCTCTTGCCGCCACGCGACGTGATCGCCAGCTCCGCCTCCTCCCGGCTGAATCCGGCGAGCGTGCCGGTGACGACCACGGTCTTGCCGGCCAGCACCTGGGGCACCGCGGCCCGGGCGGCGGCGGCCGCGGCAGCTGCCGACTCACTGCCGAAATCGACGCCGGCCGCACGCAACTTCTCGATGAAGGCCCGGCTGGCGGGGAGTTCGAACCACGAGGCGATCGACGCCGCGATCACCGGCCCGATCCCGTCGACCGCCGCCAGCTCGTCGGACGACGCCGCCATCACCCGGTCGAGCGTGCCGAACTCGCTGGCGAGAAGTTGCGCCGCGGCGGGCCCGAGGTGCTTCACGCCGAGCGCGGTGAGCAGGCGCGGGAGTGGACGGGTCTTGGAGTCGGCGATGGCCGTGACGAGCTTCTGCGCGCTCGCACTCGCGAACCCCTCGAGCGTCGCCAACTGCTCGGCGGTGAGCACGTAGATGTCGGCGGGATCCTCGACGAGGCCCAACGACGTGAGCTGCATCACCGTGCGCTCGCCCAGACCCTCGATGTCCATCGCGCCGCGCGACCCCCAGTAGATCACCCGCTGATCGCGCTGGAACGGGCAGGCCGGATCGACGCAACGCGTGTCTGCCTCGCCCTCGGGTCTCGTGAGCGTGCTCCGCAAGGGGCACGGGCAGGTTGTCGGGAACTGCCACGGGCTCGTGCCGTCGGGCCGCAGCGACAGCACCGGGCCCACGACCTCGGGGATCACGTCGCCGGCCTTGCGGACCACGACGGTGTCGCCCGGCCGGACGTCTTTGACCCGGACCTGGTCTTCGTTGTGGAGCGTCGCCATCCCGACCGTCGAGCCTCCTACAAATACGGGTTCAAGCACGGCGAACGGCGTGGCGCGACCGGTGCGGCCGATCGACACCTGGATGTCGCGCAGCACGGTGGTGCGCTCCTCGGGCGGGAACTTGTAGGCGATCGCCCACCGCGGCGCCCGTGACGTGAAGCCGAGCTCGAGGCGCTGCGCCAGATCGTCGATCTTGACGACGACTCCGTCGATCTCGTAGTCGAGGTCGTGACGGTGATCCTGCCAGTGGGCACAGTGCTGGAACACATCCTCGAGCGAATCGAGCACCTTGACCTCGGGGTTGACGGGGAACCCGAGGTCGGTGAGGAACTGCAGCGTCTCGTGGTGCGACGTGAACGCCGGACCGCCGACCACCTCGCCGAGCTGGTACGCCCAGAACGCCAACTCGCGCTTGGCGGTGACCTCCGGGTCCTTCTGACGAAGGCTGCCGGCGGCAGAGTTGCGGGGGTTGACGAAGCGACGGCCATCGGCGGCGTCGGCCGCCGCGTTGAGCCGATCGAATCCGGCGATCGTCATGTAGATCTCGCCCCGGACCTCGACCACGTCGGGCACGGCGAGCCCCTTGCGACCCTTCAACTGCTTCGGGATCACGCCGATCGTGGCGACGTTGGGCGTCACATCCTCGCCCACCCGGCCATCGCCGCGCGTCGCGGCCTGGACATAGCGGCCGCGTTCGTAACGCAGGCTCATCGCCAGCCCATCGATCTTCAACTCACACACGAACCTGGCCGGCGAGTCACCCAGGCTGCGACGGACGCGGTTGCCCCATGCATGCAGCTCGTCGGCCGACATCGCGTTGTCGAGACTCGTCATCGGGACGGCGTGGACGACGGGCGCGAACAGCACGCTGGGTGCTCCACCGACGGCCTCGGCCGGCGAGTCGTCGACCGCCAGCTCGGGGTGCTCCGCTTCGAGCTCACGCAGCTCGCGCGCGAGCAGGTCGAAATCGGCGTCGCTGATCTCCGGTTCGTCGAGCTCGTGGTACCGGCGGTTGTGGTAGGCGACCTGGGCTCGGAGCTCGGAGAGGCGATCGGCGGCGCCCGTGTCGATGTTTCGCTCGCTGCGCTCGCTCATCGGCCAATCAGGCTAAGCGCCGAGGACGAAACGGGCGCCGGTCGACTGGTCGCGGACTCGCTGGGCGATGTCGCGCACCATCTGGTACACGCGCCCGGCGACGCTGACGGTGTGGACACCGAGCCCGCAGTGCGGGGTGATCATGCTCTGGCGGCGGATGAGCACGGGATCGACCCCGGAGCGCACGAACTCGCACCACAGCTTGCTCAGCTGATGCCAGGCCCGGCCGCCCGTGACACCGATCGGGCCGTCGACCGCGACCGCGCCCCACGCGATCCAGCCACCGTCCTCCAAGAAGCGCTGCAGGTAGCCACCGATCGATGCCAGCTCGCGTGTCGCCGGCATCGACAATACGCGCGGGCCGGCCGCCAGGAGCGACGCCCAATCAGCCGGCGCACAGCAGTGGACGCCGACCGCGCCGAGCGGTTCGCCGGCGGCCATCGCGGTCGACAACAAGTCGACCGCGGCGTCGGGTGGGAGGGCGAAGTCGGGCGACATCAGGTCTGCCATCGCCGGCTCGTCGAGCACCACCAATTGCGGTGAGCCGGGGAGCGCGTCGGCAACCGCGCGTCCGAGCGCGGCCACGTGCGAGCGCACGGATCGAACCGCGACGTCGAAGGCGACCTCGGACGGCGCGCCCGCCCTCAGCAATGCCACCCCCAATGTGACCGGCCCGACGAAAGACCACTTGACCGTCGACCCGGCGAGACCCGAATCCATAGCGAGGTCGAGGAAGGCCCGGAAGCCGCCGAAGCCGTCGGACGCCAGATCGGTGACCACCGGTGCCTCCGGATCGAGACGGTCGAGGTCGACCGCGATGGCGCCGTACTGGCCGAGCGTGACCCCCGGCGTGCCGACGACCGCTTGGGCGATCAGCGATTCGGCGGGTGACCGGCGGGGAAGGCTGGGGATCATCACCAGCTCGTTCTCGCGCAGCGAGAACTCGGCGGCGGCGCGCGCGTCGCGATGCGGGAGGCTCCCGACACCCGTCGCGGCGCCCGGGAGGAGTCCGTCGAACGGCGACGTCGAAAGCGATCTCGGACGGTGCGCCCGCCCTCAGCAACGCCACACCCAGCGTGACCGGCCCGACGAACGACCACTTGACCGTCGATCCGGCGAGACCCGAATCCGTGGCGAGGTCGAGGAAGGCCCGGAAGCCGCCGAAGCCGTCGGACGCCAGATCGGTGACCACCGGTGCCTCCGGATCGAGACGGTCGAGGTCGACCGCGATGGCGCCGTA
>DASUEW010000527.1:0-9070 GCA_036274875.1 Ilumatobacteraceae bacterium | reverse complement strand
TCCGTGGCGATCCGCTCGGCGATGCGGTGGAACGCCTGGGCCGTCTCGCTGTCGGGACCGACGGCGGTGATCGGACGGCCGTCGTCGCTGCCCTCACGAAGGGCCGGCACGAGCGGGAGCTGTCCGAGCAGCGGCACGCCGAGCTCGTCGGCGAGCTCGGCGCCGCCGCCCGACCCGAAGATCTCGTACCGCTTGCCGTCGTCGCCCGTGAACCACGACATGTTCTCGATCACGCCCTTGACCTCGAGGTTGACCTTCTGGGCCATCGCCGCCGACAACCGCGCCACCTTCTGGGCCGCCGGCTGCGGGGTCGTGACCACGTACACCTCGCCACGGGGGAGGTACTGGCTGAGGCTGAGGGCGATGTCGCCGGTGCCCGGCGGCATGTCGATGAGGAGGAAGTCGGGCTCGTCCCAGAACACGTCGGTCAGGAACTGCTCGAGCGCCTTGTGTAGCATCGGTCCGCGCCAGATCACCGCCTGGCCGGGTGGCACGAAGTAGCCGATCGATATGCACCGGACACCCCACCGCTCCGGTGGGACGAGCATCTGGTCGATCACGACCGGGTCACGGTCGGCGCCGAGCATCCGCGGGATGGAGAATCCATAGATGTCGGCGTCGACGATGCCCACCGTATGACCCTGCGCCGCCAACGCGACCGCCAGGTTGGTCGTGACGGTCGACTTGCCGACCCCACCCTTGCCCGACGACACGAGCAGCGGGCGCGTCTTCGAGCCGGCCTGGGCGAACGGGACGGCGCGCCCCTCGGCGTGTCCGTGCGCCTGCCCCTGACCGGCCGACGCACCAGGATCGCCGTGCAGCCGCTTGCGCAGCTCCTCCCGGTCGCTGTCGGTCATCACCGTGAACTCCAGATCGACGTGGGACACCCCGGCGAGCGGTTCGACGGCGCCGTTGACGCGACGCTGGATCTCGTTGCGCAGCGGGCATCCGGCGACCGTGAGGGCGATGAGGATCGCGACCCCTCCGTCGTCGCGCACGTCGACGTTGCGCAACATCCCGAGGTCGACGATCGATCGGTGCAGCTCGGGGTCCTCGACCGGACGGAGCGCATCGACGATCTGCTCGCGGGTGACTGACATGGAGCCATTGTGCCGGTTCGCTGGCCGAATCTGCAGGTACACAGGGGTAGAATCCGATCGTGGCCAGTAGCGCGTCGTTCACCGCCACCGTGTCGGCCATCACCGATGCGTTCGGCGACCCGACGCGCCGGCGGATCTACCTGTACGTGCGTGACCACGTGTGCGACGACGGGGTCACGGCGTCGATGGTCGCGACCGAGGTGGGCGTCCACCCGAACGTCGCCCGCCACCACCTCGACAAGCTCGCCGCCGGCGGCTACCTCGAGGTCGCGACCGGCCGGCTCACCGGCGGCGGTGCCGGGCGGCCGTCGAAGCGCTACACCGCCACCACCGACGCGCTCACCGACTTCCCGGTGCGCAGTGACGACCTCGTCCTGTCACTGCTCGGAAGGGCGTTGGCCCGGCTCCCGCACGACGAGGCCGAACAGCTGGCCGAAGAGGTCGGCGCGGAGTACGGCCGGGCGATGGCAGCCGGGCTGTCCGGCGACGAGCTCGCGGCCGGCCACCGGTCGCTGCGGTCGGCGATCCAAGCCGTCGCCGACGCGTTGACGGCGCACGGCTTCGCGGCCCACGCCGAGGGCCGCAACGACCACCTGCGGATCATCAACGACCATTGCCCGTTCGGTGAGGTCGCCACGGAGCATCCGGTCATCTGCGCCGTCGATCGGGGGATGGTCAGAGGCATGCTGGCCCAGTTCTACGGCGAGGACGGCGAGGCTCTGGTGGCGGGCGTCGTCACCGAGTCGAGCATGGCGCTCGGCGACACGTTCTGCTCCACTGCCGTCTAGAGGTCGACCGTCACAGCTCGACCATCACAGCTCGACCTGCCCAGACACGCAGGTGACCGTGCCGCCTCCGACCCAGATCGTGCCGTCGTCGTCACGCGTGATGTGCACCCGTCCGGCGCGACCGAGGGCGGCTCCCTGCGAGGCGATGTAGGGCGAGCTCAACTGCCCACTGCCGAGCAGCCATTGCGCCAGCGACGCGTTGAGACTGCCCGTCACCGGGTCCTCGACGGTCACACCGTCCTTGGGGAAGAACGCACGCACCTCGATCGCATGGGGTGAGCCGGGTGGGTGCGGACCGACGACACCGAGGTCGAAGTCGATCGGATCAGGCTTCAGCGCCAGCACCTCGTCGGCGGTTCCGAGCATGACCGCCACCCACCCAGGTCCGTTGGCGACCCACTCGGCGGCGAGGATGTCGGCGCGGGCGATGCGCAGCGCCGACGCGATACGCACCACGAACGCCTCGTCCACCGGGCCCGAGCGCACGAGGGGCGGTGCGGCGAATGCCAGTCGATCGCCGGACGGGCGGATCGTGATCATGCCGGCTGTGCACTCCTGCACGATCGCGTCCTCACGGTGCGGCCGGCCACCCGACTCGCGCCAGGCGTGGCACGTGCCGAGCGTCGGGTGGCCGGCGAACGGCAGCTCGAGGGCGGGGGTGAAGATGCGGACGCGGTAATCGCCCTCCGGAGTGGTCGGTGGCAACACGAACGTGGTCTCCGACAGGTTCGTCCAATTGGCGAAGCGCTGCATCTCAGCGGTCGTCAGCCCGTCGCCGTCGAGCACCACGGCGACCGGGTTGCCGCGATAGGGATCGTCGGTGAACACGTCGACCTGTCGGAAGCGGCGCTGCATCGCGCCACTGTGTCATCAGCTGCGAACAGCGGCGTACTCGATAACTCGCGTCATCACCTCGTCGCCGACCTTGTGGGTGGCCCCGGCGTCGAACGGCGGCTGCGGGTCGTACTCGATCATCAACTGGCTGGCCTCGGCCGCGGTGCGGTCGAACAGGATCTCGACGAGGCGCAGGGCCATGTCGATCCCGGCCGACACGCCGGCCGCCGTGATGATCCGACGGTCGAGATGCTCGACCACACGCTCGCCCGTCGGTGTGGCGCCGAGCTCGGCGAGACGATCGAGCACCGACCAGTGCGTCGTCGCCGTCAGTCCTTCGAGCAGACCGGCGGCGCCGAGCACCAGCGACCCGGTGCACACCGACGTGGTGAACGTCGACGTCTGGTGTGCGGCACGCACCCAGTCGAGCACCCGCTCGTCGTCCATCAACGCGCGTGTGCCGACTCCGCCTGGGAAGACGATCACGTCGGGTCGGGCCAGCTCCTCGAACGTGGCGTCGGCCTGGATGCCGAGGAACCCGTTCTCCGAGCGGATCACCGTGCGATCGTGGCCGATGAACGTGATGTCGAGCTCCGGGATGCGCTGCAGCACCTCGTAGGGCCCGATGCCGTCGAGCGCGGTGAAGCGGGGGAAGAGGGGAATGGCGACCTGCATGTTCATGTTGTGTTGCCTTTCAGGTGCTGAACCGTTGGCGGTAGGCGTCGGGTGACACGCCGAGGCGGCGGGCGAACGTCCTGCGCAACGTCTCGCCGGTACCGAACCCGCAGCGGCGGGCGATCGCCTCGACGGTGTCGGGCGTCGACTCGAGCGCTCGGCGGGCGGCTTCGGTCCGAACCGCGGCGACGTACTGGGCGGGCGTCGCCCCGACCGACGAACTGAAGCAGCGGATGAAGTGACGCTCGCTCATCCCGACCCGCTCGGCGAGCACCATGACGCGGTGATCACCACCGGGGTCGGCGTCGATCGACTCCTGGGCGGCCCGGATCGGGCCGTGCGCCGGACGTTCGTTCCACACCGGCGTCGCGAACTGGGTCTGGCCGCCGGGCCGCCGCAGGAACATCACGAGCCAGCGCGCCACCAACTGGGCGACCTCGGCCCCGTGGTCGTCCTCGACCAGAGCGAGGGCGAGGTCGATCCCAGCGGTCACGCCGGCCGAGGTCCACACGTTGCCGTCGCGCACGAAGATCGGATCGGCGTCGACGTCGATCGCAGGGTGGGTGGCCTGCAGCTCCTTCGCCCGTGCCCAGTGGGTGGTGACGCGCCGGCCGTCGAGCAGGCCGGCCCCGGCGGCGAGGAACGTCCCTGAGCACACGGTCACGATCCGTCGGGCGCGCGGCGCGACATCGGTGACGAAGTCGACGAGGCGCTGTTCCGCGCACGCCGTGTTCACGCCGGCACCGCCGGGGAGCAGCAGCACGTCGATCGGTCCGCCCGGCACCGACGACAGGGGATCGGCTCCCAACCGCAGGCCGCTCTCGGCGACGACGAGTCCGCCGTCGACCGACACGACCTGCAGGCGATACGTCGGAGCCTTCGGGAACAGGTACGCCAGCGCTTCGTTGGCACCGGCGAACACTTCGTGCGGACCCGTGACGTCGAGCGGCTGCACGCCGTCGAAGGCGACGATCACGACAATCCGTTCGGCGATCCCCGGCACGGTTTCCAGCGTCGCCGCTGACGGGCATGGCGTCAATGACACGTGCCCCACGATTCCTGCCAGGCCCCACCGCCGATCGGACCGTGGATGCGGCTACCGTCAGGCCCGTGGACGTACGAATCGCCGTCACCCATGCCGCCCGCGAGCTCTCCGTCGAAGTCCCCGACGACGAGCGCGACGATGTCAACAGCAAGATCGAAGCCGCCCTCAGCGGCACCGTCGACGTCTTGTGGCTGGTCGACAAGCGCGGTCGCCGGGTCGGCGTGCCGTCGGCGAACATCGCCTACATCGAGGTCGGCACCCCCGACGGCGATCGGCGCATCGGCTTCGGAGGCGGAACTGTCGGCTTTGAGCCCACCGCTGCTCGATCGCAGGCTCCTGTTCGTCACGGGCAAGGGAGGTGTCGGCAAGACATCCGTCGCCGCTGCCATCGCTCATCTCGCCGCTCGCTCCGGCCGTCGCACGCTCGTGTGCGAGATGGACGCCAAGGGCGCCCTCGCCGATGCGTTCGACACGATGGCATTGGACTTCGAGCCTCGGCCGGTCGAGCCGAACCTGCTGGCGATGGCGATGAACACGGAGGACGCCCTGCGGGAGTACCTCCGGTTGTTCGTGCGAATCCCGCTCCTCGGTCGCATCGGTCCGCTCGCTCGAACGTTCGACTTCGTCGCCGACGCGGCGCCGGGGGTGAAGGAGATCCTCGGCGTCGGCAAGCTGTGCCACGAAGTGCGCGAGCGCACGTACGACCTGATCGTGGTCGACGCCGAGGCCACCGGTCACATCGTCGCCCAGCTCGGCGCGCCGAAGGTGATCAGCGAGCTGGTGCAGGTCGGACTCGTGCGCGACCAGACGGGCTGGATGCTCGACATCCTCCGCGACCCGGCGACCACCGGTGTCGTGGTCGTCACCACACCGGAGGAGATGCCGGTCACCGAGACCCTCGACCTCGTCGGTCGACTCGAGCGCGAGACCGGTGTCGCCCCCAGTGTGATCGTCGCCAACCGGGTGCAGCACGCGGTGTTCGACGAACGTCAGTGCGACGTCTTCGAACGGCTCGAGGACGACGAGAACGTCGAGAGCGTGGAGCCGATGCTCATCGAGGCCGCCGGTCGGGCGGTGCGCACGGTGATGGAGGCGGCCCGGATCACCGAACGTCGGGCCGAGGTCGGAGCCGGCCACCTCGAACGGCTCCGCGACGGCCTGGGCGCCGACCTCGACACGATCGTCGTCCCCGAGCTGTACACGCGGGCGAGTGGCCGGCGAGTCGTGACGCTGCTCGCCGAGGCGCTCTCGGGTCAGATCGAAGATGGCCAGATCGGAGACCGCTGATGGCGCCGCGCGAGGGTGCCCCGGGCCTCGACGCGATGTTGGCGGCCAAGGAGATGGTGCTCGTGTGCGGCTCGGGTGGCGTCGGCAAGACGACCACGGCTGCGGCACTGGCGGCGACCGCGGCCACCCACCTCGGAGGGCGGGTGCTCGTGCTGACGGTCGATCCGGCGCGCCGTCTGGCCGACGCGCTCGGCGTCGGTGCGCTCGGGAACACGGCGACCCGGGTGCCCGACGAGGCGTTCGCATCGGCCGGTGTGGAACCGCGCGGCGAGTTGTGGGCCGCGATGCTCGACACCAAGGCCGGCTGGGACGAGCTCATCCGCCGTCACGCTCCGGACGCCAAGGTCCGTGAAGCGGTGCTGGCCAACCCACTGTACGTCAACATCACGGGGCGCTTCGTGCACAGCCACGACTACCTGGCGATGGAGCAGCTCCACGAGCTGCACGCGTCGGGTAGGTACGACCTGATCGTGGTCGACACGCCGCCCTCGCGCAGCGCGCTCGACGTGCTCGACGCGCCCGGGCGGATGAAGGAGTTCTTCGGGTCGCGCCTGTTGCGCTGGCTCACCGTGCCGTACCGCTCGCGGTTGTTCACTGCCGCCTCCAAGCCCTTCTACTCGATCGCTGACCGCGTGCTCGGCTCGCGGTTCTTGCAGGACATCGCCGAGTTCTTCATCCTGTTCCAGGCGATGGAGAAGCGCTTCGTCGCCCACGCCACCGCCGTCGAGCGACTGCTCGGTGACCACCGCACGACGTTCGTCGTCGTGTCGACGCTCGAGGCCGCACCCGCCCACGAGGCCGCCTACCTGGCTCGTGCACTCGGACGGCGCGACTTCCACCTCGGCGCGATCATCGCCAACCGCGTGCTCCCCACCGAGTTCACGGCCAAGGGAGCCGCCAACAGCGCCAAGCGGCTCCAAGCCGCGGCGGGCGGTGAACTGGCTGATCGCATCGCGGCAGCGATCGACGCCCCGGTCGACGTCGTGTCGAGCACGCTCGACGCGGCAGCGTCGCGATTCCACGACATCGCACTCGTCGCGACCCGCGAGGCCGAGCGGCGCGCCGAGCTCGAAGGCCTCGCGGCGCTCGTGCTCACCGCGCCGACGCTCGATCGCGACATCAACGATGTCGCCGACCTACTGGCGCTCGGCGAGTACCTGCGCGGGTGAGCCGATGACCCGCGACGTGCTCGGCGAGCTCCGCCGCCAGATGCCGACCGCGTGCGAGCGCCGGCTCGCGGTCCGCGCGACGCCCGACGCGATCCGTCACCTGCGGGCGGGCGACCCGTGGCTGTTCGAGGGCTCCATTACATCCGTCAAGACTTCGTCGGGTACCTCCCCGTCCACAGCCGCGCCTGGCGACCTCGCCGTCGTGTTCGACGCCCAACGCCACTTCGTGGCGATCGGTCTGTGGGATCCGGCCTCGCCGATCCGGGTCAAGGTCCTGCAGCACGGCGAACCGCGCCAGATCGACGGGTCGTTCTGGCGGGAGCGGATCGCGACCTCGCTGGAGCGCCGCTCGACGCTGGCGGCCGATCCCGACACCACCGCCTACCGCTGCGTGCACGGCGAGAACGACAGGTTGCCGGCGCTCGTGGTCGATCGATACGACCGCTCGCTGGTCGTCAAGCTGTACTCGGCGATCTGGTTCCCTCATCTCTCCGACGTGGTCGCCACGCTGTGCGCGGCGCTCGACCCGGAGCGCGTGGTGTTGCGGCTCTCCCGCAACGTCGCCAGGGGGGAGACGTTCGGGCTCACCGACGGCACGACGATCGTCGGATCGCCACCGGACGGCCCCGTGCTGTTCCGCGAGCGCGGTCTCACGTTGGAGGCCGACGTCGTCCGTGGCAACAAGACCGGGCACTTCCTCGACCAGCGCGACAATCGGGCGCTCGTGCGGTCGATGGCGCTGGGTGCTCGCGTGCTCGACGCGTTCGCCAGCACCGGTGGATTCTCGGTCGCGGCAGCGGCCGGCGGCGCGACGAGCGTCGACCTGATCGACGTGAGCGACGCGGCGCTGCGCACCGCCGAGCGCAACTTCGCTCACAACCGGTTCATCGCCGCGGTGCGCGGGTGCGCGGTTCGTACGTCGACCGGTGACGCGTTCGTCGAGATGGAACGCCTCCGACGGCGCGAGCAACGCTTCGACCTGGTCGTGGTCGATCCGCCCTCGTTCGCGCAACGCCTGACCGACGTGCCGAACGCGTTGCGGGCGTACGGCCGGCTGACGAAGTCGGCGGTCCGACTCGTGGCGCCAGGGGGCTCGCTCGTGCAGTCGTCATGCTCGAGCCGCGTGGGCGCCGACGAGTTCTTCACGACCGTCCGCGAGGCGGCCGCGTCAGCCGGTGTCGAGCTGAACGAGATCCGACGTACCGGGCACCCGCTCGACCACCCGATCGCGTTCGAGCACGGGGCGTACCTCAAGACGTTGTACGCGCGTGTCGAGCCCGGTCGACGGTGGACTGCCGGCTGACACCGCCTACGATCGATTCGGTGCCAAAGGGAGTCCTATGAAGGTCAGGGTCGACGAGCAGCTGTGCCACGGGCACCAGATGTGTGCGATCTCCGCCCCCCAGGTGTTCGGCAGCGATGACTACGGCAACGCCGTCGTGCTGATCGACGGTCCGATCCCTTCCGAGCTCCAAGCTGCGACGCGACGCGCCGAGGGCAACTGCCCCGAGCGCGCGGTCATCATCACCGAGGAGGATTGAGCTGACGATGGCGATCGAGCCGGTGCTCGACTGGACAACCGACTACGACATCTTCGACGACGAGTTCGTCCGTGACCCGTACCCGGTGTGGGAGAAGCTCCGCGCGGGTGAGTGCCCGATCGCCCACACGGCGCGCTGGGGTGGATCGTGGATGCCGACGAGGTACGACGACGTCGTCGCGTTCGCGCACGACGTCGAGACGTTCACGTCGCAGCAGATCCTCGTCGTGCCACCGATCGGCGACGGCACGCAGATCCCCTACGGCGATGTCGCCGCGCCGCCGATCACGTCGGATCCGCCCGAACACCACTGGGCTCGACGGCTGATCCTGCCGATCTTCTCGCCGCAGTCGGTGGCGAAGTACGAACAGGGAACGCGCGACCTGTGCAACCAGTTGATCGACGGCTTCGTGGGTGTCGGGCAGGCCGATGCGGCCGCCGACTACGCGCAACAGATCCCGGTGCGTGTCATCGCGACGATGCTCGGCGTCGGCACCGACCGCTCCGACGAGTTCACGTCGTGGGTCCGCGGCGTGCTCGAAGTCGGGCTCAAGGACCCGAAGGTGCGCATCGCGAATCGCGTGAAGATCATCGAGTTCTTCATGGAGCAGATCGCCGACCGTCGCGCCAAC
>DASUEW010000526.1:0-7011 GCA_036274875.1 Ilumatobacteraceae bacterium | reverse complement strand
GATGGTGTCGATGGCCAGGACGGCCACGGCGCGCCCAGCGCCGCGGAGGCCGGTCATCATGCGCAGCGTTCGCTCGCGCCCGAGCGGGCTGATCGCGATCACGAGCGCGGCCGGTGGCACCTGGAATCGATGGATGGGACGGATCTCGCGCTGCGCGGCAGTCGACGTACTGAACGCGTCGAGGAGCGCCTGGAGCAATGCGTAGCGCGCGCGACGGCCGGCGCGGGGCGAGAGCCAGACCGGGATCGCGCCCTCGGCCACGAAACCCACCCGATCGTTGGCGTCGAAGTGGGCACGAGCGATGGCCCACGCAGCCCGCCCGGCGCGCAGGATGAGATCCTCACCGACCTCTGTCTGACCGCGCAGCGAATCGGGGAACGCGTCGAGCACGATCACCACATCGCCGGACCGCTCCGGATGGCGCCGATTCACGTGCGGCTCGCGTCGGCGCAACGTCGCCCGCCAATTGAGATCGCGTACCCGGTCGCCCGGTTGGTAGGCACGGATCTCGGCGAAGTCGTAGCCATCACCCGTGCGCCGTCGCGCGGGATGCGCCCCGAGTGCGGCGTGAGCAGCGGCGGGCGGGAGCAGCTGATCGAGCGTGCGGGCGACCGGCAGCACCATCAGGTCCGGGAGATCGAGCACGTGGGCGCGCCGGTCGAGGAGCGAGCCGTGGTCGATGACTCGCACGAGGAGCGTGCCGAGCGAGAACCGGCCCCAGCGGTTGGTCTCGACCGTCAGCGGAAGTCCGATCGGGGTTGTCATGTCGGCGGCGACGTGCCACGCCCACGGGTCGTCGGTCGGCGCGGTCAACGCGGTGGTCGCGCACTCGATGACGACCTCGATCGATGTGCGCGGCGGCCCGGTGATGTCGATGCGACCCCGGACGGTGTCGCCTTCGAGGCAGCGCTGGGTTTCGAGCGTGACGCGCACATCGATCACGGTGTCGTCTCGGCGGCGCATCCCGAGCGCGAGGGCGATCGCGAACGGCGTGACCAGGAGCATCGCCGCCAGCCCGCCGCCGAACGCCGCGAACGCGGTGCCGCCGACGACGATGACCAGGTACAGGGTGAGCCGCTCGTCGCGCGTCGGTTCGATCGTGACTGATCCGCTGACCTCCACGGCTATTTCCAGCTCGGCGCGGCGACGGAGTCGATCACGGCGCGCATCACGTCGTGGGCGCGTGTGCCGCGCGCCCACGCCTCGTCGCTCAGCACGACTCGGTGGGTGAGCGCCGGCAGGGCGATCGCCCGAACGTCATCGGGTGTGACGAAATCACGCCCCTGCAGCACGGCTCGAGCACGTGCCACCTTGATGACGGCCAGGCTGCCGCGTGGGCTGGCGCCGAGGGAGAGCTCGCGGTGCTTGCGGCTGGCGTTGATGATGTCGACGACGTACGCGATGAGCACCGGCTCGACGTGCACCTGTTCGATCGCCAAGCGCACCTCGTCGAGCTGGGCCGTGTTGGTGACTTGTCGGATCAATACCTCGTCGGTGCCACGCGCGAGCCGGCGGGCAACCATCTCGACCTCGTCGGCCACGGCGGGGTACCCGAGGTGGGCGCGCACGATGAATCGGTCGAGCTGGGCCTCTGGCAACGGGTACGTTCCCTCCGACTCGACCGGGTTCTCGGTGGCGATGACGAAGAACGGGTTCGGCAGCCGGTGCGTCGTGCCATCGATCGTGACCTGGGACTCTTGCATCGCCTCGAGCAGGGCGGCCTGGGTCTTGGCGGGGGCCCGGTTGATCTCGTCGGCGAGCACGAGCTCGGCGAACACCGGACCGCGACGGAACGTCGGGTGGCCGGTGCTCAGGTCGATCACGGTCGCACCGGTGATGTCGCTCGGCAGCACGTCGGGCGTGAACTGGATCCGGGAGAAGCTGAGGCCGGCCGCCGTGGCGATCGATCTGGCGGCCAGCGTCTTGGCGACACCCGGGACGTCGTCGAGCAACACGTGCCCACCGGCGAGCAGAGCGGCGACGACGAGCTCCAGCTCGTCGCGCTTTCCGACCACCGCGCGCTCGACTTCGTCGATGACGGCCGAGACGATCGCCGCCGCCCGCTCGCATGCCACATCGGTTCCCGCGACGGGAGGTGGGTACTGCGCCCCCGGGTTGGCAGTCACAAGCGGTCCAACTCGTCGAGGAGTCGGTCTAGATCGTCGAACGACACGGCCGGCAACGCCTGAGCCGTGTTCGGCCCCGGCCGGGCCGGGCGGAGCAGGGCCCAGAGGGCCGGTGAGACGAGCGCGCGGATCGCGGCATGGTCGTCGGTGTCGCCGATGTGCAAGTGGTGATGGTCGACGATGCGGCCGGTCGCGACCGCCGTGATCCGGCGGAGCAGTTGCGTCGGCACCAACGCGCCGTGCTCGGTGGCGCTCGCGCGATTCGTGAACGCGTCGACGATCTGGGCCATCTGGTTCGGCATTGTCGCGCGGGGCGTCTGCGGCGGAGTGGGAACGAAGGGCTCGGAGCGCCGCTGTTCGATCCTGGCGAAGATGGGCTGCACGGCGACGACGGCGATGGCCAGCCCGATCGCGATCAACAACAGCTGGCCCGAGCGGCCGGCGACGCGCGGGCTGCTGATGCCGACCACGGTGAGAACTGCCGTGACGGTGACGATCCAGACCCTCATCCGACGACCTCGAGGCGGCCGACACGGGCGATCGCGCTGTCGAGCGCGGCGACCGCGCGGGTGCGGTGTCCCTCGGTGATCGGGTGCGGGCTGAAGCGGGCGAGGGCGAACAACCGCAGCAACTCGCGGATCGGATCGGCCGGGAGGTCGGCGGCCTGCAGGCAGCGCTCCATGTGCTCGTCGGGCGCTTCCTCCGGCCGGCGCGTCAGCCCGATGTGAGAAAGGCCGTCGAGCAGGATGCCGTACGCGATGCGGATCGCGACACGAGGGTCGGTTCCGAGCAGCACGCCATCGAGCGACGCGTGGAGGACGTCGGCGACCTTGTCGATGTCGATGGGCTCCTCCGTTTCGGTGAGGGCCGTCGAGAGGCGGACGAACTCGCGGTCGAGCGGGCGTTCGAGATGCGCCATCTGGGAGAGGAAGAAACCCAGCGCGACCAACAAGGCCAGCAACATGACGATGAGGCCGACGGTGATCAGCGTGGTCGCGTAGGTCCCATCGTCGTCCTCTTCAGGGGGCAGCGCGGACGGAAGGACTTCGGACAGGATGCGGTCCTCGTCGAATGGCAGATACTCGTCGACCGTGCTGTCGCACGCGAGATCGATGGCCAGGTACCCCGTCCGCTCCTCGACGAGGGGGTCGAGCTCGCGACTGCACCGCTGCAGGAATCCGTCGACGACGTCGTCGTCGTCGACGTCGAACCCGAGGATCGGCTCGCCGTCGAAGGTGTCGGGCTCGCCGTCGGCGTCACCGTCGACCGGAACCACGACACCGCCGGCCGCGACCGACCCGGTCGGGATCGCCGTGACTGCACCGCCCGTCGTCGGGAGCACTTCGGTGAACCGCTCCGTCGGCGCCGTGCTCGCTCCGGCGAGGGCACCGAGACCGACCGCCACGACGATCGTGGTGACCGCGAACGGCCTCACGATCGGCCACTGCGGCGCCACCCAGAACCGGATCGCCCCGACCGCGGCGGCGCCGACGCAGGCTCCGACGAGTCCGCCGATGAGCGCCGGCACCACGGCTTCGCCCACCGACGCCGTCGTTCCCGACCCACCGAACACCGATCCGGACGCGACAGTGAGCCCCAACCCGACGGCGATGACGACGGCCGCGCGGAGCACGGGATCGTGGCGGTATCGCGAGCCACGCTGCAGACGTTTCGCCTCTGGCGCGGGCATGCGACGACGCTAGTGGTTCGCCGCGCGCGCCGAGTGAGCGATCGCCGTCGGCGAGACGTGAGTCACCCAGACGGAACAGGCGTTCGGTGGTATCGTGGGAGGGAATGGCCGCCCGAAAGCGTGCGGGCCTCGCCGATGAGCCCGCGATCGTCGTCCGAGGTGCCCGCGAACACAACCTCAAGAACGTCAACGTCGAACTGCCGCGCGACAAGTTGGTGGTGTTCACCGGCATTTCCGGATCGGGCAAGTCGAGCCTCGCGTTCGACACGATCTACGCCGAGGGGCAGCGCCGGTACGTGGAGTCGTTGTCGGCGTACGCCCGCCAGTTCCTCGGACAGATGGACAAGCCCGACGTCGACGTGATCGAGGGGCTCTCGCCGGCGATCTCGATCGACCAGAAGTCGGCGAGCAAGAACCCCCGCTCGACCGTCGGAACGATCACCGAGATCTACGACTACCTCCGGCTGCTCTACGCACGCATCGGCGTGCAGCACTGCCCCAACGACGGGACCAAGCTCCAGCGCCAGACGCCGCAGCAGATCGTCGACAGGATCCTGCAGCTCCCCGAGGGCACTCGTTTCCAGGTGCTCGCTCCGGTCGTACGTGGTCGCAAGGGCGAGTACGACACGTTGCTCGAAGACCTCTCGGGCCAGGGGTACGTGCGCGCCCGGATCGACGGCGAGACGGTGCAGATCGACGAGTTCCTGAAGCGCGACGAGCGCTTGGCTCGATACGAGCAGCACAAGATCGAGATCGTCGTCGATCGGTTGGTGCTGCGCGAGGGCCTCGAGCGGCGGCTCACCGACTCGTTGGAGACCGCCCTCGGCTTGGCCGACGGCGTCGCCGAGGTCGAGCTCATCGCCCGCGAGGGAGCCGCGCCGCCCGAGACGCTCACGTTCTCGCAGCACCTCGCGTGCCCGGTGTGCGGCACCAGCTACGACGAGCCGGCGCCACGCAACTTCTCGTTCAACTCGCCGTACGGAGCGTGCGAGAAGTGCGACGGGTTGGGCACCACGTTCGAGGTCGACCCTGAGCTCGTCGTCCCCGATCCCGACCAGTCGCTGAACGACGGCGCGATCTCGCCGTGGCGCAGTGCCCACACTCAGTACTTCACGCGCATGCTCGAGTCGGTGGCCGAGGCCAACGGCATCGACCTCGATGCACCGTGGGGCTCGCTCACCGCCAAGCAGCAGAAGGTGGTCCTGTTCGGCACGACCGGCAAGTTGACGGTCAAGTACAAGAACCGCTATGGGCGCAACCGGTCGTACTCCACCGAGTACGAGGGCGTCATCCCGTGGATCAAGCGCCGCCATGAGGGCTCCGACAGCGAGTGGGCGCGCGAGCAGTACGAGGGCTACATGCGTTTGGTGCCGTGCGGTGCGTGTGGTGGGGCACGACTCAAACCGGCGTCGCTGGCGGTCACCGTCAACGACATGAACATCTCCGGGGTGTGCGAGCTGTCGATCGGCGAGGCGGCGAAGTTCCTCGCCGCGCTCGAGCTCAGTGAACGCGAGAGGATGATCGCCGAGCGCGTCACCAAGGAGGTCAACGCCCGCCTCGGGTTCCTCCTCGACGTCGGGCTCGACTACCTCACGTTGTCGCGCTCGGCCGGCACGCTCGCCGGCGGCGAGGCGCAGCGGATCCGCCTCGCCAGTCAGATCGGCTCGGGGCTGGTGGGCACGCTCTACGTGCTCGACGAACCCTCGGTCGGTCTGCACCAGCGCGACAACCGCCGGCTCATCGACACGCTCACCCGCCTGCGCGACCTCGGCAACACGGTCATCGTCGTCGAGCACGACGAGGAGACCATCCGCGAGAGCGACTGGATCGTCGACATCGGACCCGGCGCCGGTGAACACGGCGGCGAGGTCGTCTACAGCGGTCCGTTTCCCGGTCTGCTGAAGGTCAAGGAGTCGATCACCGGCCAATACCTGTCGGGCCGCCGGTCGATCCCCGTGCCGGCGATCCGGCGCACGCCGTCGCTCGAGAAGCTCACCGTGCACAACGCGCGCGAACACAACCTGAACGATCTCTCCGTCGACATCCCGCTCGGCTGCTTCGTTGCCGTCACCGGCGTGTCCGGGTCGGGGAAGTCGACGCTCGTGCGCGACATCCTGCTGCCGGTGCTGATGCAGCGCATCTACAAGTCGAAGATGTCGGCCGGCCGGCACCGGCGCATCGACGGCGTCGAGTACCTCGACAAGGTCATCGACATGGACCAGTCGCCGATCGGGCGCACGCCGAGGTCGAACCCTGCCACCTACACCGGCGTGTTCGACAGCGTCCGCAAGCTGTTCTCGTCGACGAACGAGGCGAAGGTGCGCGGCTACATGCCGGGTCGGTTCAGCTTCAACGTCAAGGGCGGGCGCTGCGAGGCGTGTGCCGGCGACGGCACGATCAAGATCGAGATGCACTTCTTGCCCGACGTCTACGTGCCGTGCGAGGTCTGCAAGGGCGCCCGCTACAACCGCGACACCCTCGACATCGAGTTCAAGGGGCACAACATCGCCCAGGTGCTCGACATGCCGGTCGCCGAGGCGGTCGACTTCTTCGCCAACCAACCGTCGATCGCCCGGTACATGACCACGCTCATGGACGTCGGTCTCGGCTATGTGCGGCTCGGCCAGCCGGCGCCGACATTGTCGGGCGGCGAGGCCCAACGCGTGAAGCTCGCCACCGAGTTGGCCAAGCGCCAGACCGGCCACACGATCTACCTCCTCGACGAGCCGACGACAGGTCTGCACTTCGACGACGTGCGACGCTTGCTGACCGTGCTCTCACGTCTGGTCGAGCAAGGCAACACCGTGCTCGTGATCGAGCACAACCTCGACGTCATCAAGACCGCCGACTGGATCATCGACCTCGGGCCGGAGGGCGGCAGCGGTGGCGGCATGGTCATCGGCGAGGGCTCGCCCGAGCACATCGCAACCGTCGAGGGTTCGCACACCGGCCGGTTCCTGCGCGCCATGCTGTCCTGATCGCCGAACGGCAGCACGAACGTGGTCGACGCCGAACCCGCAGCGAGGAGCGAGGCCGGGATCTCTGCCGACGACCTGCGGGTGCTGCACCGCCGAACGCTGAGGGCGCTCCGCTGGGCACAGGTTCCCGGCCAGGCTGCCGTTGCCTCGTCGGTCGCCGTCGTCACCCTGTTGGCGAGCGACCTGCTCGGCAGCGACCGTCTCGCCGGTCTGGCGA
>DASUEW010000525.1:0-2438 GCA_036274875.1 Ilumatobacteraceae bacterium | reverse complement strand
TCGACGGGATCTGCACGAACGTGCCGGACATCGCGATGGCCGTGCGCGCCGACATGTGATTGACGGGTGATCAGGCGGGGAACACGAGCCGCACCGCATCGGGCACGTACGTGAACTCGAGCCGGCTCGTCTCACCGAGGTAGTCGCCGTCGACCTGGTACGGGAACGGTTCGTCGTGCCAGGCGACGAGCTCGTCGAGATCCGTCCACTCGGCGACGTGCTCGCTCGGGCGGACACCGCCGCCCCGCAACGCTCCGGAGAGCCCCTTCACGATGGCGCCGACGCGCAGCGTGCGGAACGTGACGGCGACCAAGCCTCGATCGAGGGTGGCGGCGCGCGACAGGTCGAGCGGGCGGTTGCCGAGGTAGGTGTACGGGTTCGTGTTGAGGACGATCGCGAAGTACCCATCGTCGAGGCGGCGCCCGGCCCCGGCCTCGAGCGAGAAGTGGGGGTGGTGCCGGTCGTAGCCGGTCGCCCACGTCGTCAGCGCGGCCGAGATGAACAGTGGATGGCCGAACCAGCGCTTCATCGAGGCGCGCCGCTCGACGGCGCGGACCACTGCCGCATCGAACCCGATCCCGGTGTGGAAGCAGAAGAACCTGCCATTGACGCGTCCGAGACCGATCGGGCGGATGTCGCCCGTGGCGATCCCGTTCGCCAGCAGGTCGACGGCCGCGATCGGGTCGTTCGGCAGGCCGAGAGTGCGGGCGAAGACGTTCGTCGATCCTCCAGGGAGCACGCCCAGCGCGGCGCCGGTCCCGGCGATCCCGGTCGCCACCTCGTTGAGTGTGCCGTCGCCGCCGTAGCCGATGACGATGTCGAACCCGCGCCGTGCCGCGTCGGCCGCGTACCGCGTCGCGTGCCCGCGCCGGTTGGTCTCGACGATCTCGACGTCGTTCTCGCGTGCGAGCCGGCGGTGGACCACCACGGTGTTGCGTGCCGTGACCGACGACGCGAACGAGTTGACCACGAGCATGATCCGCACGCCAAGAAGATATGGCGAAAGATCTGGCGAACGACGTGGCACGAACGGCAGCGGGTTGGGACAGAACTTGACCGACGGGTAACAATGGCTGCCGATGAACGTGATCGTGTGCGTCAAGCAGATCCCCGACCCGGCGTTACCGGGCGAGCTCGACCCGTCGACCAACACGCTGAAGCGGGCCGGCAAGCTGATCCTCGACGAATCCGACAGTTACGGCGTCGAGATGGCGTTGCAGCTCGTCGACCTCGCCGGTGCGGGCGAGGTGAGCATCGTCTCGATGGCGCCCAACGGCGAGACGTCAGGGATGCGCACGGCGCTGGCGATGGGCGCCGCCAAGGGTGTCCTCGTCTCCGATCCCGAGCTCGCCGGATCCGACGCGCTCACCACCGCCAAGATCCTCGCCGCGGCCGTGCAGCGGCTCGGCGGCGCCGACCTCGTGATCGCCGGGACCGAATCGAGCGACGGGTACACCGGGATCGTCCCCGAGCAGATGGCCGAGGTGCTCGGGCTGCCGTCGGTGACGTTCGCCAAGCACATCGAGGTCGAGGGCGGAGCGCTGAAGGTGAGCCGCCAGACCGAGGCCGGGTACGACGAGGTCACCTGCCCGCTCCCCGCCGTCGTGAGCGTGACCGCCGGCGTCGTCGAGCCGCGATATCCGAGCTTCAAGGGCATCATGGCGGCCAAGTCGAAGCCCGTCGACGTCGTGACCGCCGGCGACCTCGGCGTGACGCCGGTCGGCTGGGCCGGCGCCGGGCAGCAGATCGTCGACGTCAGCCAGGCTGCGGCACGCCAGGCCGGCGAGATCATCGAAGACGATGGCGAGGCGTTCCAGCGCATCGTCGCGTTGCTCGAAGACCTCAAGGTCATCTGAGTCGAGTATTCGGGCCAGTCACTGAGTCAAGGGAGCCGACGTCATGGCGATCGACAAGATCTGGGTGTTCGCCCAAGAGGTGAACGGTGCGCCGACCTCGGCGACGCTCGAGCTGCTCACCAAGGCGCGCTCGCTCGGCGGCACGGTCAAGGCGTTCGTCGCCGGCGACGCCTCGGCCATCGCCGGTGCGCTCGGCGAGTACGGCGCCACCACGGCGTACTCGACCGGTGATCTCGGCGGAAACCTGCCTGGCGCCTCGCTCGCGTCGGCGATGAAGGCGGTGATCGACGGCGGCGACTCGCCCGATCTCGTGCTGTTCCCGCAGAGCTACGAAGGGCGCGACACGGTCGCTCGTCTCTCGGTGAAACTCGATCGCACGGTGCTGACGAACAACGTCGACCTCGCGGTCGACGGTGACACGGTGAAGGTCACGACACCGGTTTTCGGCGGGAACACGCTCGTCACCACCACGTTCACCGGGGCCGGGCCGTACCTCGCCGCGTTCCGCCCCAAGAGCTTCCCAGCCGAGGCGGCGGGCGGCCCGGCCGCCGAGATCACCGGTCGAGTACGCCGTGGTGGCGC
>DASUEW010000524.1:0-7107 GCA_036274875.1 Ilumatobacteraceae bacterium | reverse complement strand
CACCGCCACGTCGCTCGAACTCGACGGCGCGACGCTGGGGCTCGTCGGCCTCGGCCGCATCGCCGGCCGGGTCGCCCTCGCCGCTCAGGCGCTGGGGATGACGGTGATCGCCCACGACCCGTTCCTCGAGGAGTCGCCGGTTGCCGGAGTCGGGCTGATCGCGCTCGACGCGATGTTGCCCCTGGCCGATGTGGTGTCGCTCCACGCGCCGGCCCTCCCGTCGACCGAACGCATGATCAACGCCGACACGCTGGCACGGATGAAGCCCGGCTCGTACCTCGTCAACTGCGCGAGGGGCGTGTTGGTCGACCAGGACGCGTTGCTCGATGCGCTCGATCGCGGCCACCTCGCCGGCGCCGGGCTCGACGTGACCGTGCCGGAGCCGCTGCCGGTCGGCCATCCGCTGCTCGGGCGCGACGACGTGATCGTGACGCCGCACGTCGCGTCGGGCACCGGCGCTGGGCGCCGCCGGCTGTACGAGCATGCCATCGACAACGCGCTCGCCGTCCTGCGCGGCGAGCCGGCGACCGTCGTGCCTTCATCTACTTGAGAAGCCAGCATTTGAGAGTCACGCATTTGAGAGTCGCGACCCCCGACCTGAGAGACTCGCCACGTGACAGGACTACGTGAGATTTGGGCATCAGATGGATCGGCGCTCG
The DNA here is from genome assembly GCA_036274875.1 of Ilumatobacteraceae bacterium. Taxonomy (GTDB): domain Bacteria; phylum Actinomycetota; class Acidimicrobiia; order Acidimicrobiales; family Ilumatobacteraceae; genus JALOLG01. The sequence goes on along the minus strand of DASUEW010000524.1, from coordinate 6,448 downwards.
GCGTGTGGCTCTCGGTCGCTTCGACCGTCACTGCCGAGGCGTCGGCCCGCCAAGGATTCGACTATGTCTGCGTCGACACCCAGCACGGCGCCGTGGAGTACCAGGCGGCCGTCGGGATGTTCCAGGCGATCGAGCTGGGCCGCGGCACGCCGATCACCCGCGTGCCGTGGAACGAGCAGGGGATCATCGGCAAGATGCTCGACGCCGGCGCCCAGGGCGTGATCGTCCCGATGGTCAACACGCGCGAGCAGGCGGAGGCGGTCGTGCGCTCCTGCCGGTACGCGCCCGAGGGCTCCCGTAGCTTCGGCCCGACCGTGGCCGGAATGCGCCATGCCGACTACGTCGCGTGGGCCGGCACGTCCGTCGCCGTCATCCCGATGATCGAGACGACCGAGGCACTCGGCAACCTCGACGACATCATGTCGGTCCCGGGCGTCGACGCCATCTACGTCGGGCCCGCCGACCTCTCACTCAGCCTCGGGCTCAAGCCGCGCAACAACGACGGCGAGGCGCTCTTCGACAGTGCACTGGCCGCGATCGTCGACGCCTGCGGCCGCCACGGTGTGGTGCCAGGCATCCATGCCAGCGGCGCGTTGACCGGCAAGCGGCTCGAGCAGGGGTTCCGGATGATCACCGTGGCGAACGACCTGCTCGCGCTGCGCAGCGGGCTGATCGCCGAGCTCGAGGCCGCCCGCAAGGCCGACGCCGACGTGACCGACACCACGTCACCGTACTGAAGCGGCGGTTCGCCGACCCGATGGAGTCGCTGCGCACGGCCGTCGAGGACGCTGTCGGGCGACGTGTCGAGCAGATGACGGTGGTCCGCGGCGGCGACGTCGCGGCGTCGTTCCGCGTCGAGCTCGACGACGGCGTCCGCCTGTTCGCCAAGACCCATCCATCGCCCCCGCCCGGGTTCTTCACCACCGAGGCGGCGAGCCTCTCGTGGTTGCACGAAGCCGACGCCGTGCCGGTGCCGACGGTCGTCGCCGTGTCCGACGGCAGCGACTCGGCGCCCGCGTTCTTGATCCTCGAATGGATCGACGAGGGCCGCCCGGCCGAGTCGACCGAGCGCTCGCTCGGCGCCGCGCTGGCCGCGCTGCACGACGCCGGCGCCCCGAGTTTCGGGCGCGAGGATCGGCGGACCACGGGGAGTCGAGGGTTGCCGAACGATCCGCAGCCGACCTGGCCGGCGTTCTACGCGACGTGCCGGCTGCTCCCGCTGGCCCGGCTGGCGAAGGACAGCGCCGCACTCCCCGGCGCCACGATCGACCGGCTGGAGCGCGTCGCCGGATCGTTGGAGCGCTTCGACACCGGAGAGGCGCCGGCGCGGCTCCACGGCGACCTGTGGGCCGGCAACCGGCTCGTCGACTCGTCCGGCACCAGTTGGTTGATCGATCCGGCGGCGCACGGCGGCCACCGCGAGTTCGACCTCGCCATGATGCGCCTGTTCGGCGGCTTCTCGGCCGAGTGCTTCGCGGCGTACGAGGAGCGCCACCCGCTGTCAGCGGGCTGGCAGGAGCGCGTGCCACTCCACCAGATCGCGCCACTCGTCGTGCACGCGATCAAGTTCGGCGGCGGCTACGTCCCCGCGGCGACCGCCGCGATCGCCCGCTACTGACCGGACCGCCCGTCCAACCCCCTGTTTGTGTCACCGAAACCGGCGATCTTCGCCGGTTTCGGTGACACAAACACGGGGGCTACGTGCGGCCGAGGGCGATCCGGTCGTGGCCAGCGAGGTCGGACCGGATCTCGACGTCGGTGTAGCCGCCGGTCTCCAACAGCTCGCGCACCGCCGATCCCTGGTCGGCGCCGATCTCCAGCACCAGCCATCCGCCGGGCACCAGATGAGCGTGCGCGCCGCTCACGAGGTGGCGGATGTGGTCGAGCCCGTCGAAGCCACCGAACAAGGCGAGGTGTGGTTCCCACCTGTGCACCGAGTCGTCGATCAGGCTCGAACCGTCGGCGATGTACGGCGGGTTGGCGACGATCACGTCGAAGCGGGCGTCGCCGGGAAGCGGTTCGAACCACGACCCGTGGGCAACGCGCACGTTCACGGCCGCCCGGCCGAGCCCGGCGAGGTTGGCCCGCGCGACGTCGAGCGCGTCGGCGTCGACATCTGTGATCCACACCGTCGTGCCCGCGTGTGGGAGCTCGTCGGCGAGGGCGAGCCCGATCGCTCCCGACCCGGTGCCGAGATCAGCGACGGTGACCGGCGAGCCGCGCGCGCTCGCCAGCGCGATCGCCGTCTCCGCCACCAGCTCGGTCTCGGGTCGCGGGATCAGCACACGCGAGTCGATCGCGAGGTCGAGCTGTCGAAAGCCCCAGCGACCGAGCACGTACTGCAACGGCTCGCCGGTGCGAAACCGTTCGAGCATCGAGTCGAGATGGGCGACCATCCGCTGCGTGACCTGTTCGTCGAGCGCCGCCGTGAACTCCTCGTCGTACGCCGACGTGGCGACCTCACACAACCATCGCGCCGCGGGGCGATCCTCGAGCACGGCAGCGGTCTGGTCCCACAGCTCGCGGATCGTGATCTCGGTCATCCGGGACCTCGCTCGTGCTCAATCGTGATCGCCGGCGAGTTGGCGCGACCGCTCGTCGGCCATCAGTGCTTCGACGATCTCGTCGAGATCGCCCGCCAGCACATCGGACAACCGGTAGATCGTGAATCCGATGCGGTGATCCGTGACCCGATTCTCCTTGTAGTTGTAGGTGCGGATCTTCTCGCTCCGACCACCGCCCCCGACCTGCGAGCGGCGCTCGGCCGACAGCTCGACCTCGCGTTCGCGCTCGGCGAGCTCGTAGAGGCGGGCACGAAGCACCTGCATCGCCCGCGCCCGGTTCTGCAGCTGGCTGCGTTCGTCCTGCATCGCCACGACGACGCCGGTCGGGACATGTGTGATGCGCACCGCCGAGTCGGTCGTGTTGACGCTCTGGCCGCCGGGTCCACTCGAGCGGTAGACGTCGATCGACAGGTCGCGCTCGTCGATCTGCACCTCGACCTCGTCGACCTCGGGCAGCACCGTCACCGTCGCCGACGACGTGTGGATCCGTCCTTGGCTCTCGGTGACCGGGACCCGTTGCACGCGGTGCGGGCCGCCTTCGTACTTGAGCCGCTGCCAGGCGTCGCGGCCCCGCACCACCATCGTGACCTCGTTGAGGCCGCCGAGGTCGCTGCCGTCGAGCGCCAGCGTCTCGACCTTCCACCCCTTGGCCGATGCGTACGCCACGTACATCTCGTAGAGGACGCGGGCGAACAGGTTCGCCTCCTCGCCACCCTCGGCGCCCCTGATCTCGAGGATCACCGCCCGCCCGGCATGGGGATCGGGCAGCAGCAGCAGCTCTTGGAGCTCGTCGTCGATCGCGGTGAGGTCGTTGTTCGCCGAGTCGAGCTCGACTTCGAGCAGTTGGCGGTCGGCGGGGCCGGCGCCGATCAGCAGTTCGTTGGCCGCATCACGGTCGGCGCGGCGCCGGCGCTGGCGGACGAGAGCGTCGACGAGCGGCCCGAGCTCCCGGTACCGGGTGGCGACGATGCGCAGCTGGGCCGGATCGGTGGCCAGCGCGGGGTCGGCAAGGCGCGCCTCGAGGTCGCGGAACTCCAGCTCAGCGGCGGCGAGTCGGGCGGCGATGGGCCCCTCGGAGGCATTCGGCTCTGCCATGCCAAAAGCAGGCTAGCTGGCCGGAAACAGCAAAACTTGAGTTGTAACGACGCATGATTTCTGTATGCTCGTTGTAGAGAAAAGGGGTGCCCATCGATTGAGCATCCTCCCATGTCACCCATCCAGTTTCAACGAGGAGCCACGATCATGATCGTCCGTCACCGTTCGCCATTCGTATCCAGGACCTTCCCTGTGGTCCGCGCCTTCGACAGCTCGTTCGATCGCGCCTTCGAGCAGCTCACGCAGTCGTTCTTCGAGCCCCGCCGGCGCGTGCCGGCAGTCGATGCCAGCTGGGTGGACGGTTCGTTGGTCCTCACCGCCGATCTTCCGGGGGTCCCGTCCGAGGCCGTCACCGTCAACGTCGCCGGACGGGCGCTGACCATCGAGGTCCGCACCGACGAGCTGCAGTGGGAGCGCACGGTGCAGCTCGGCCCGAGCGTCGATCCCGACAAGGTGTCGGCCCGTCACGTCGACGGTCGCCTGACCGTGACCGTCGGCGCCGTCGACGCCCCAGAGGTGCGCAGGGTCGCGATCGACACCACCCCGACCGTCCCCGCCATCGAGTCGGCATCGACCGATGAGTCCGCCGGCGATGCGCCCACGCCGGTCGACGAGAACGATCAGTCGACGGGCACCAGCTCGACCGACTGAACCAGGCGCGCGGCCAGGTCGTACGTCAACGGCACGAGGTCGCGCGACGGGAGCGCCACGACGACGTGCAGCTCTCCCCCGGCGACGCCCGGCGCGGCGCCCACCGTTCCCCCCGCGGTGGCCGCCAGTCGGGCGTCGGCCGCGTACGGGATCACGTCGAGGTCGACACCGGTCGAGCAGACGGCGAGCACCACCTGACCGGTCGCGCCGGGGCCAATCGCCGAGCAGGCACCGACGGCATTCACGTTTCGCCCCGGGAGTGGCGGTGCGATCGGCTCCAGGCTCACGGCTCCGACGAGCTCGGGTTCCTGCTCGAGGCGCCAGCGCAAGAACCGCTCGCGCGCCACCCGGTTCAAGGGATGCTGCGGGACGTCGACGTCGCGGTACTTCGTGACCGCTTCGACCACGCGTGCGAGCGCCTCGACGGGCGGGACGTCACCGTGGATGAGCTGGAAGGCCTCCCGATCAGGGGGTCCGACCCCCACCTCGAGGCGGACCGTGCCGAGGGTGGGATCGGCGACGACCCGGCAGACTTCGAGCCCGCGCACCTCGCCGAACACGACACCATGCTCGACCACGGGCCTCGCCCCGGCCTCGACCATCAGGTCGTTGAACCGCAGGTGGTCGGCGTCGGCAGCCACTGGGGCGACGACTGGTTCGGCGATCGCGGGGAGCAGCAGTCGCCCCTCGGCGTGCCACACCGTGATCGGGATCGTGAACTCCCGGGCCCGTCGGGCGAGCGTTCCGGTTCCCGACTCGGCGACGACGTGCAACTCGTCGGCGTCGTGACGGATCGCCCACGCCAATGCGCTGCCGAGGCGCCGTTCCGGGTCGGTTTCGAGGAACACCCACGCCGACCGTCCGACCAGTAGTGCGGCACCCGGCGCGAACGGTTCCACGCCGACGTCGATCATCCGCCCGAGGTGGTCGCCGACCAGGGCCCGCAGCTTGATGCCGACCAGCCGGCCGTGCCGCTCGCTCGCCGACTCGCTCACACCGTGACGGTAACGGCCGGTCGAGCATCGGCGTCCAGATGTGTGGATCAGCCCGGGTGATTCATGACACCGTGGCCGCGTTGCCGAAGAAGTTGTGCGCCCAGCACCTGACGCTTCCGTTCCCGTCCATGGTCAGCACGGCCGTTGCGTCGCGCACAGGTCGATGACTGGCGTGCGGGAGTACTCACCGTTGATGAACGCCAGCTCTTCGGGACCGATCAACGCCTCGAATCCGCCGTTGACCACGGGGACCGTCGGCGGCCTGGTCGGCGCGGTGTTGTCGGTGGAGCGGAGCTCGTTGACGCCGACGAGCGCGGCGATCGCAAGGCCGGCCAGCGCAGCCGGAACGACCCGGCGGCGAATGGTGCTCTCAGCGGAGCCCCGGTGCATCTCCGGGACCATCGCCGTTCGGGCGGTGGTGCGGATGTCGTCGTGAACAGTCATGTCGTTTCTCCTTGGTGGCGGGCCGGTTCCTGGTTGGCCCCGGCTGACATGACTGACTCTCGACGACACCGGTTGGCGGACGGCCTGCAATCGGTTTGCGCCCGATTTGCGCCCGATCAGTTCGGCCTTGCGGCGTTCAGCGAGTGTCCGTGACGGTTGCCGCGTCGACCGTCGGGAGGCCGCGCCACTCGCTCTTCGCACCATGGGCGGCGAGCTCGTCGAAGCGCGCCGCGCCAAGGACCGTGCGGCATGCCTCGCGTGCTCGTTCGGCGAGTGGGCGGACGGACAGCCGCAGCACGATGTCGAGGCGGGCCTGTTCGGCAGCCGCGAAGCCGAACAGGATCGCCGCGCTCTCGTGTTGGCCGAGGTCGTGGGCGGTGACGGCGAGGAGCGACGCGACGTGCATCGCGAGCGCGAGCCGTCGTTCGTCACGGGTGATCATGTCGGCGAGCGTGATGAGCCGCTCGACCGAGCGCCTCGCTGCGAAACAGACGGATGTCGGTCAGCGACTTGTCGAATCCCGTGGCGGTTTCGGTCAGGCGCACGACTTCGTCCCAGTGCCCGGCGCACGCGGCGGCGCCGGCCGCGATCTTCGCAGCCGTCGGCGGCGGCTCGGGCAGGAGCCTCAGGACTGCGTCGAGCCGGTCGTGGATCGTCGCCGGTCCAGTGTCCCGACGAGCCATGACAACTCGATGTAGT
>DASUEW010000523.1:0-11899 GCA_036274875.1 Ilumatobacteraceae bacterium | reverse complement strand
ATGTCGTCGAAGAGACCGCTGACCTGTAGCACGTCGACAGGGCCCACCGGCTCGTCGGCCTGCGCCGCGACTTGGCCGCCCGACATCACCGATATCAGCACCGATAGCAGCACGGTCAGCAGCACCGCCGGCATCGCCAGCCGGGCCGTCCCGGCGTGGAGACCGATCAGTAGTCTGCGCAAGGGTGCCTCCGGAGAGCGTGAGTCGACATGGCGATCAGGTGGCTGATCCGTTGCCGACGTTGATCGCCGCCACCGTCGTGGTGGTGGCTGGCAAGGGGGGTGTCGGCAAGACCACGGTAACGGCTGTCCTCGCGCGCGCTGCAGCCGACTCGGGCCGGCGCGTCCTCGCCGTCGAGCTCGACGGGAAGCCCTTGCTCGCCGACCTGCTCCCGGGCATCGACGTCCGCTCGATCTCTGCCACCGATGCCCTCGACGAGTATCTCCGGGATCATGGCTTCACGCGGGTGGCCAAGCGGCTGGCGACGACTGGAGTGATCGACGTCATCAGCACCGCCGCGCCCGGCATCGACGACATCGTGGTGCTCGGCAAGATCAAGCAGCTCGAGCGTTCGGGGCAGTGGGACCTGATCGTGGTCGACGGACCCGCAGCCGGGCACGCGATCACGTTCCTCACGTCTGCGCAGGGGATGCTCGACTCCGTGCGGGGCGGGCCCGTGTTCACACAGGCGAAGGACGTGACGGAGCTGCTCACCGACCCGGAACGCTGCCAGATCGTGCTGGTCACGCTGCCGGAGGCGACACCCGTCAACGAGGTGATCGAGACGATGGCGACGCTCGTCGATCGGGTTGGTGTACGCCTCGGGCCGGTCGTGGTCAACGAGGTCGATGCGCGCACGGATGTGCCCGACCCGACGGCGATGAAGCTCGGCCGCGGCGCCGACGCCAAGGCGCTCCGCGCGGCGGCGGTGTTCCGGCGCGCCCGACGGGCGATGCAGGATGACGAGATCGCCCGGCTCGAGCAAGCCATCACGCTGCCGCGCGTCGACCTCGTATCGCTACCGGTGGCCGGCCTCGACGCGGATCACATCCGGACACTTGCGGCGTCGCTCACACGCGCCGCTGGCACACCATGAGCACCCTCGATGCCGCGCTCGACGGCGCGTCGGTCGTCGTGTGCTGCGGTTCGGGCGGTGTCGGCAAGACGACGACCGCGGCGGTGATCGGGATCGAGCTGGCACGGCGCGGGCACCGGGTCGTCGTCGTCACGATCGACCCGGCACGCCGTCTCGCCGACGCCCTCGGCCTGCCCGACGGCATCGGGGCCGAGCCGCAGCGGATCGACCTCGACGCGCCCGGCGAACTGTGGGCGATGATGCTCGACACGGCGGTGATGTTCGACCGGGTCGTGCGCGCCAACGCCGCGAACGAGGAGCAGGCCGATCGCATCGTGCAGAACCGCTTCTTCCGCAACATGGTCGGCGCGCTGAGTGGCACCCAGGAGTACATGGCATCCGAGGCGCTGCACCAGCTCCACGGTGACGACCGGTTCGACGTCGTGGTCGTCGATACGCCGCCGAGCCGCCATGCACTCGATTTCCTCGAGGCACCGGGCGTGCTCGCCAGATTCCTCGACCACAAGGTGTTCAGGTTGTTGATGCTGCCGACTCGCCGCGGCCTCAAGGTGTTGAACACCGCGGCGCAGCCGATCCTACGGGCGATCGGGCGGGTCGTCGGGTCTGACGTGCTCGCCGATGCGGTGGCGTTCTTCCAGGCGTTCACCGGGATGGAGGCCGGGTTTCGCGAGCGAGCGGCATCGGTGATGGTGCTGCTGGTCTCGCCGCAGACCCGCTATGTCCTGGTGGCTGCCCCACGGCACGACACCGTCGCCGAGGCCGTGTGGTTCGCCGACCAGCTTCGCGCGCGCGGGATCGGCGTGTCCGCCGCGGTCGTGAACCGGGCCCATCCGCGCTTCGGGTCGGGCACCGCGGCCGAGGCCGCAGAGCGGGCGTCGGCCGAGGATGATCAGGCGATCGCCGCGCTGTGGGCGAACCTCGCCGAGTTGCGCACCATCGCCGAACGCGAGCGTCAGGCCGTTGCCCCGCTCCACGACCGCCTCGGCCGGGCGCCGATGGTCGACGTGCCGCTGCTCGCGGGTGACGTGCACGACCGTGATGGCCTGGCCGAGATCGGTGCCCATCTGTTCAAGAAAGCGCGTTCGGTGCCGGCACCGGGGCGCAGGTAACGTCGGCGGCGTGCACATCGTGCTCGCCACCGACGCCGACTGGATCGTCGACGAGATCACGGCCGCGCTCGGCGGGCCCGATACGAGCTTCACGGTGTGTCGAGAAGGTCGGGTCGTCGTCGACGTGGTGGCTGAGCGTGAGCCTGATCTGGCGATCCTCGACATGCAGGTCGGATCGAAGGGTGGGATGGCCGTGACGATGGCACTCCGGCTCGACGAATCGGCCGGGATGCTCCCGCATGTCCCGGTGATCATGCTGCTCGACCGCCGTGCCGACGTCTTCCTGGCCCGTCGCTCGGGTACCGATGGCTGGCTCATCAAGCCGCTCGACCCACTGCGGATCAAGCGTGCGGTCGGTGCCGTCATGGCAGGTGGCACCTACGTCGAGGGCGTTTCGGTGCCCACATCGGACGTGCCCCAAGTCGAGATCGGCGTCGAGGTCGGCGAGGCCGAGGAGGCCGAAGTCGACGCAGTTGCGGCCAACCCCTAGGGAGAACGGGCGTCCGCCGGGTAGGCTTGCCGCCCGGCTACGGGGTGTAGCGCAGCTTGGTTAGCGCGCCACGTTCGGGACGTGGAGGCCGGGAGTTCAAATCTCCCCACCCCGACCACCCGCCTCAACGATCGTTTGTGTCACAAGATTCGGTGACCCTCGCCGATCGCGGTGACACAAATCGAAGTGGACGGCGCACGGGTACCGTTCCGGGGTGGAACTTGCCGCCTTGCAGGACGTCATCGAGCGCACGTACGGCGAACGCGACCGGGCCCGCGGGGTCCCTTCGACGGTCGCCTGGCTGACCGAGGAGCTCGGCGAGCTGGCGCAGGCGGTGCGCAAGGGGACCCGGGCCGAGCAGGAGCACGAGCTGGCCGACGTCCTTGCCTGGGTGGCGACGCTCGCCAACCAGCTGGGCATCGACCTGACGGCCGCCGTCGAGCGCTACCGCGCCGGATGCCCGCGATGCGGCGGGCTCCCGTGCGCATGCCCGACGTGACACCTGGTCACAGCCCCTGAAATCCGTTCTGGGCTGCAGGATCTTTCGACACCCGCACGGCGTAGCAGCCCAGAACGGCTGGAGACGGGAGCGAATCCGTGCAACCCCTCGGCGGCGGATCCTTCTGGGCTGCAGGATCTTTCGGCGCCCGCACGGCGTAGCAGCCCAGAACGGGGGGCCGGGCGGTCAGGTCAGGAACAGCTCGGCGATCTGAACCGCGTTGAGGGCGGCACCCTTGCGGAGGTTGTCGTTGCTGACGAACAGCACCAGGCCTCGACCGTCGGGCACGCCGGGGTCGGTGCGGACGCGTCCCACGAAGCACGGGTCCTTGCCAGCGGCTTCGAGCGGGGTCGGGATGTCGACGACGACGACGCCGGGAGCCGCCGCGAGCACCTCGAGCGCCCGTTCGACCGACAGCGGTCGGGCGAACTCGGCGTTGATCGACAGCGAGTGGCCGGTGAACACCGGCACCCGCACGCACGTGCCAGACACCGCGAGGTCGGGGATGCCGAGGATCTTGCGGCTCTCGTTGCGGAGCTTCTGCTCCTCGTCGGTCTCGAACTGGCCGTCGTCGACGAGCTTGCCGGCGAACGCCAGCACGTTGAACGCGATCGGCCTGGCGAACTTCTCGGGCGCCGGGAACGCAACCGCCTCGCCGTCGTGGGTCAGCTCGGCGGCGCGATCGGCGACCTGACGGACCTGCTTGTCGAGCTCGTCGACCCCGCTGAGGCCGGCTCCGGACACCGCCTGGTAGGTGCTGGCGATCAGCCGCACGAGCCCGGCTTCGTCGTGCAGCGGCTTCAGCACGGGCATCACCGCCATCGTCGTGCAGTTGGGGTTGGCGATGATGCCCTTCCGCGCGTTGTGGATCTCGCCGGGGTTGACCTCGCTGACCACCAGCGGCACGTCGGGGTCCATCCGCCACGCCGAGGAGTTGTCGATGACGGTGACACCGGCGGCCACGAAGCGCGGCGCGAGCTCGCGTGACGACGTCGCGCCCGACGAGAACAGGGCGATGTCGAGGCCGGTCGGGTCGGCGATCGCGGCGTCCTCGACCGTGATGTCGCGGCCCTTCCACGGCAACGTGGTTCCGGCCGAACGGGCTGACGCGAAGTACCGCATCTCATCGACCGGGAACCCGCGCTCGGCGAGGAGCCGGCGCATCACGCCGCCGACTTGACCTGTTGCTCCGACGACACCTATTCGCTTGCTGCCACGTTTTCCGGTTCCCATGCCGTCAGGCTAGGCGCGCGACGAGCCACCAGTGATGGGGGTTGATGCCCTCGAACGTGCCCGTCGCGGCGCCGGTGCCGAACACGTTGCTGCGCGGGTGGCGCCAGATCGTGACGTCGGTGAGCCTGTCCGGCAGCGCGCGGATGACGGTGTCGGGTTGGAGCCGGTTGGCCTGCCACGCGAGCCGGGCGATGGTCCGGTGCTGCGACAACCACCTCCCGAAGCGCGGGATTCGGAACAGGCTGCGGATGATGGCGCCGGTCGGAAGGAGGAGCAGATCGGCACGCGAACGTGACCGGAAGTTCAACGCAACGCTGCCGCCGGCCCTGACGACGCGCACGGACTCGGCGGCGAGGTCGAGCGCGTCGTCGATCTCGCAATGCTGGAGCGTGATGTAGCTGAAGGCGAGGTCGGCGACCCCGGTCGGGACGTCGAGCGTGCGCCCGTCGGCAACTTCGATCGTGCGGAGCCGGTCGACCTTTCCGAACCGGGCGACGGTCTCGCGGCAGCGCTCGAGAAAGCCGGCATCGAGGTCGCAGGCGTACACGGTTGCGAACTCGCGGCTGAACGCGCACGTCATGCGACCGATCCCGCACCCGATCTCGACGACCGTGCGCTCGTCGTTGCCAGGCGTGCGCAGCCCGAAAACCTCGAGGTAGGCCAGCACCTCGTTGTCGCCGGTGGCGACGAACTCACCGACGGTCAGGTTCGAGCCGGTCTCGTTGTTGAAAACCCATCCGGTCTGGCGAATGACGTCTTCGGTGCTCGCGTACTGCTCGCTCACGCGGCCCGCGGTCTTCCAGGGAATCAGTTGAAGGCGCCGGCCCATCGAGAGATTGTGCCAGACGTCCCGCCGGTTCGACACTCGCCGCCGCCACCGCGGACCATTCGTGGCGACCGTTCAGTGGCGTTCGGGGAGCGGTGCGGAGTACGCCTGACCGCTGTCGAGTCCGAACGCGGTGTGGAGGGCGCGGGCAGCGCGTTCGAGGTCGCGCGTCGCGACGACGACCGAGATCCGGATCGTCGACGTCGAGATCATCTCGATGTTCACGTCCTCGTCGGCGAGGGTGCGGAACATGCGGGCGGCGATGCCCGGCGATGTCTTCATGCCGGCTCCGACGAGGGACACCTTGGCGATGTCGGCGTCGTGGTTGACGCCGGTCGCACCGATCTCACCCGCCACGCGCATCACGATCGCTTCCGAGACTGCCATGTCGGACACCGGGACCGTGAAGCTGATGTCGGTGGTGCCCTCGGTCGACGTGTTCTGCACGATCATGTCGACGTTGACGTTCGCGGCCGCGAGGGGCTCGAACAACGCAGCCGAGACGCCGGGTTGGTCAGGCACACCGAGCACGGTGACCTTGGCCTCGCTGACGTCGGTGACGACGCCGGAGATGATCGGGTCTTCCATCGCTGGCTCCTCGAAAGTGACCCACGTGCCGGGCTCCCAGGTGAAGCTCGAGCGGACGTGGATGGGGACGTTGTGATTGCGGGCGAACTCGACCGAGCGCAGGGCGAGCACCTTCGAACCGGCGCCGGCCATCTCGAGCATCTCGTCGAAGTTCACCTTGGCCAGCTTGCGGGCCTGCGGCACGATGCGCGGGTCGGCCGAGAAGACCCCGGTCACGTCGGTGTAGATCTCGCACATGTCGGCGCCAAGCGCGGCGGCGAGCGCCACCGCGGTGGTGTCGGTTCCGCCACGCCCGAGGGTGGTGATCTCGTTCTCGATCGACACGCCCTGGAAGCCGGCGACGACGCAGACCTTGCCGGCGGCGATCGCCTCGCGGACGCGGTCGCCCTTGACCTCGAGGATCTTGGCCTTGCCGTGCGCCGTGTCGGTGATGATCCCGACCTGGCTGCCGGTGAAGCTCTTGGCGTCGATGCCGAGGTCGGCGAGCGCCATGCACAGCAGCGCCATCGACACCCGCTCGCCGGTGGTCAACAGCATGTCCATCTCGCGGCCCGGCAACGCCTTGGACACGTCGCTGGCGAGCTTGATCAGGTTGTCGGTCGACTTGCCCATCGCCGACACGGCCACCACGACATCGTGGCCGTGCCGCTTCGTGAACGCGACGTGCTCGGCGACGGCCCGCAACCGGTCGGGGTCGGCGACCGACGTACCGCCGAACTTCTGGACGATGAGGGCCACGGGCAACAAAGGCTACCGGTGGGTGCCGGTCGCCGACCGCGAGGCTTGGCCGTGGTCTGCACGGCGATGACGTGCGCGTTCAACTCTCGGCGCGGGGTGGCAGTTGGCCGACGAGCTTCTTCGGGGCGATCAGGCGATAGGCGTCGTCGACGATCGAGGCGACCTCGTCCCAGTCGGGCTCGATGTCGAGGCGCAGACCGATCCAGCCTCGCCCGCCGACGTACGGCGGCCTGAAGAACCGTTCCGGTTCGGCCTCGACGAGCTGCTCCTGCACGCCCTTCGGAGCGGGCACCCAGATCGCCACGCCATGCGCGCCGTGGTGGTTGTCGAGCAACGTGCACAGCGTCTGCTTGTCACGGATGAAGAACGTCGGCGATCCGTGGCTGAGCCGCTCGGTGACCTCGGGGAGCTCGGCGCAGATGCGGCGCAGCTCGCGCAACGCGACAGCATGATGCTCGACACGGCGAGCGGCCATCGACCCAGTGTTGCACCGCGACTAGCGTCGATCGCATGCTCGACGTGCAAGGTTTCGATCACCTCGTGCTGCGGTGCATCGACGTGGAGACCACGTTGGCGTGGTACGTCGATCGGCTGGGGATGCCCCCCGTGCGAGTCGACGATTGGAGGGCGGGAGTCGCTCCGTTCCCGTCGGTGCGCGTCGACGAGGGCACGATCATCGACCTCATCCCCGGCGCCGACGTCGACAGCGCCCGCGGCCATCTCGACCATCTCTGCCTCGTCGTCGGTCCCGGCGATGTCGATGCGGTCGCCACCGACCCGGCGTTCAACGTGATCGATGGTCCGGGACCGCGATACGGCGCACGCGGCGTCGCGACGTCGGTCTACGTCACCGATCCCGACGGGCTGATGGTCGAGTTCCGCACGTATTCACCGCACATCGAAGGTCCACCGGCTCGGCCGGACGACGAAGGCCCCCCGAAGGAGAGCGATCAATGAGCGAGAGGGACGACTGGAACCGCAAGGTGATCGAGGAGTTCCGCACCAACGACGGCGTCGTGGGCGGGATGTTCGAGGGGGCGACGTTGTTGCTCCTGCACCACAAGGGAGCGAAGTCGGGCACCGAGCGAGTGAACCCGCTCGTGTACCTGCGCGACGACGACAAGTACGTGATCTTCGCGTCCAAGGCCGGGGCGCCCACCAGCCCCGACTGGTACCACAACCTGCGCGCCAACCCGGACACGACGATCGAGGTCGGCATCCAGACGATCCCCGTCACGGCGCGCGTCGCCGAGGGCGACGAGCGCGAGCGGCTCTGGTCGAAGCAGAAGGAGCTCGCGCCGCAGTTCGCCGAGTACGAGTCGAAGACCGACCGCGTCATCCCCGTCGTCGTGCTCGAACCCGCCTGACCGGGGGCGTAGGCGCTACTGCTCGGCGCGATCGGCGCGATCAGCGCGATCGGCCAGCAGCCGCTCGTAGTCCGCCAGCGTCTCGCCGGCGCCGTAGCCGGCCCCGGCGCGGACGGTGCGCAACCCCTGGATGACCGCGACCAGGCACTCGTCACGCAGCGACTCGAGCTCGCGGATCGAGCGGCCGCCGGCCTGCTCGTCGGACTCGTCGACGAGACGATCGATCAGCCCGGCGGTCAGCTCGGGCACGTCCGTCAGCTTCGACCACGGCCACTGCAGGGTCGGACCGAACTGCTCCATGAAGTGCCGCATGCCCGCCTCCCCACCCGCGATCCGATAGGTGAGGAACGTGCCCATGAAGCTCCATCGCAGCCCAGCGCCGAAGCGGATCGCGTCGTCGATCTCCGACACCGTCGCCACGCCGTCGTTCACCAACCAGAGCGCCTCGCGCCACAGCGCCTCGAGCAGCCGGTCGGCGATGAAGCCGTCGATCTCCTTGCGCACGACGAGCGGCCGCATCCCGACCGATCGATAGACGTCGACGGCCCGGTCGATCGACGCGGCGGCCGTGGCCCCGCCAGCGACGACCTCGACGAGCGGGAGAAGGTAGACCGGGTTGAACGGATGACCGACCACGAGCCGTTCCGGATGCGCCATGTCGCGCTGCAGGTCGGTCGGCAGCAGGCCCGACGTCGAGGAACCCAGCACGACCGACGCCCCGGCCGCCCGGCTGGCGTCGGCGAGCATCGCCCGCTTGACGTCGAGTCGCTCGGGGGCACTCTCTTGCACGAAGTCGGCGTCAGCGACCGCCTCGTCGGGGGCGCCGACGAAGCGCAACGTGCCCTCAGCAGAACGCGGCACATCGGTGAGGCGGTCGTACGCCCGGCGGGCGTTGTCGAGCACCTCGCCGACCTTGCGCGCCGCATCGGGATCGGGGTCGTAGAGGTCGACGTCGACGCCGTTGAGCACGAACCGGGCTGCCCACCCACCACCGATCACGCCGCCGCCGAGCAGCCCGACCCGGTCGAGCCCGGAGATGGGGGACGTCACTGGTCCACCATGTCACCGATGCGAGCGACGAGGCGCCAGCCGAGGAGCGGCCAACAACGGCCTGCGTGGCCGGGGAACGCAATTACGGCTCACGCGCGTTTCACGAGCTTCAGCTCGTCCCGCACCTCGTCGGGGCGCTTCACCCGCACGTTCATCCCCTCCAGGATCTGCACGGCGCGGCCCACCAACTCGGCGTTGGTGGCCAGGTGACCGCGCCCGAGGTACAGGTTGTCCTCGAGGCCGACGCGCACGTTGCCGCCGGCGAGGGCGGCCATCGCGACGAACGGCAACTGCATGCGCGAGATCGAGAACGCCGAGAACACCGCGCCGTCGGGCACGGCGTTCACGAGCGCCATGAACGTGTTGGGATCATCGGGCGCGCCGTAGGCGATGCCCATGCACAACTGGATCATCACCGGGTCGTCGAGCAGCCCGTCGCGGATCATCTCCTTGACCATCACCAGGTGCCCGGTGTCGAACACCTCGAGCTCGGGTCGAACGCCGAGCTCTTGCACCTGGCGGGCCATCGATCGCAGCACGCCCGGCGAGTTGACCATGATGTAGTCGCCGCCGGACGCGAAGTTCATCGTGCCGCAGTCGAGCGTGCAGATCTCGGGGAGCAGCGTTCGCACGTGGTCGAGCCGCTCGGTGGCGCCCGCCATGTCCGTCCCTTCGACGGCGAGCGGGAGCACGTCCTCGGCGCCGCCGAGCACCATGTCGCCGCCCATCCCGGCGGTGAGGTTGATCACGACGTCGACACCGGAGTCACGGATCCGGTCGACCACCTCGGCATACAACTCGGTGGCACGCGCGCCGGCGCCCGTGTCGGGGTCGCGGACGTGGATGTGCACGATCGCCGCTCCCGCCCGGGCGGCGTCGATCGCGGACGCCGCGATCTGCTCGGGGGTGACAGGGACGTGCGGGCTCTTGCCGACCGTGTCGCCGGCGCCGGTGATCGCACACGTGATGAACACGTCCCAGTTCATGTGTTCCCCCAAGGTCGGTGAAGATGTTCGGGATGGTTTCGCGCAATCATCGCATCCGGACGGATCTCGGCGGCAGGGTCGACATCGCCGATCACGACCCGAGCCGTGGCCGCACATTGGTGCGACTCGTGCACGTCTCCGACCTGCACGTGATCGACGTGGCGTCGCCGGCGCGTGCCGAATGGGTCGAGTTGTTGGGCGACGATCCGAAGTGGCGCCCGTTGCTGCACATGCACCGCCCGTACGAGGCGCTCACGCACTGGGCCCTCGCCGCCCACGTCGAGGCGATCCACCGCGATCCGACCGCGCCGTGGACGGGTGGTGTGTACGACTTGGTGCTCAGCACCGGCGACAACATCGACAACGCCCAGCGCAACGAGCTCGACGCCTATCTCGCCATCATGTCGGGCGGCCGGGCGCAGCTGCGGGCGAGCGGTGGTCCACAGGATCCCGACGGTGGTCTGGGTTCCGCGGCGTCGACGAGCCCGGCTCTGGTGTCGCCGTGGCCGTTCTGGTGCCCGGAACCCGACGTCGACGACACGTGGAAGCCGCTCGGCTACCCGGCGGTCGAGGACTATTTCGAGCGCGTCGACGCGCCGGTCACGTCGCTGGGTGTCGGCATCCCCTGGGCGAGCCTGCCCGGCAACCACGACGTGATGCGCCAGGGTACGGCGTTGACGAATCAACGGCTCGAGGGGATCGCCACCGGGTCGGGCAAGTCGTTGCAGCGTCCGCCAGGTTTTCTCCCGGATGATCCCGGCACGATGTTCGTCGACTCGCCGGAGCGGTTCTCGTGCGGTCCGATGCGGCCGGTGACGAGTGATCCTGATCGCCGGGCGATCGACGTGCAGGAGTGGTTCGCCGCCCATGGCGCGGCAGGTGCCGTCGGCGACGACGGCGAGCACGTGCGCGACACCGGCCCCGGGTGCGGTGACAAGGTCATCGACGTCGGCGACGTGCGCATCGTGGTGCTCGACACGAACCACCCCGATGGCGACTATCAGGGCAGTGTCGGCACTGCTCAGCTGGCGTGGCTCGACGAACGCCTCGCCGCGGTCGATGCCGAGCCCGGGCGGTGCGCGATCATCGCCAGCCATCATGGTTCGGCCTCGCTCGACAACGTGCGTGGTGGACGAGCCGACCGCCGTCTCGGCGACGCACTGCTCGACGTCGTCCACCGGCACCCGTGCGCGATCGCGTGGTTGGTCGGCCACCGCCACATCCACCGCATCGAGCCCCGGCCGGGCCCTGCCGGCGGGTTCTGGGAGATTTCCACGGGATCGATCATCGACTGGCCGTCACAAGTGCGCGCCGTCGAAGTCGTCGAGCACGCCGACGGTTCGATCGAGATCGTCACGACGTTGCTCGACCACGGCGCGCCGAACGGCAGCCTGGCAGCTCTGCATCGCGACGTCGCCCGGCGATTCGCCGGCGCCAACGCGGCGGCGATGGCCGGCACGCCCGGCGATGGGACTGCCCGCTTGCTGCTTCCCGTCAGGCCGACGGCGGGAAGATGATCGCCCGCAACCGAGCCGCGAACGGGTCGTCGATCGTGTCGTGGCTGAGCAGCCGCCGGTAGACGAACGCTCCGATCAGCATGTCGATCGTGACGTCGACGTCGGTGTCGTCTGCGAGCTCACCGCGCTCGACCGCCCGCGTGAGGATCGTACGGAGCGGGACGCGACGCACCCGGATGTAGTCGTCGAGTGAGGAGCGGATCGTCTCGTCGTGGCAGCTGACCTCGATGAGGTGCGGGAGGACGTCGTTCATCGGGCCGGTGCCGAAGCGCTTGATCAGCTCGCCGACGTACAGGTCGAGGTCGCCGTCGAGCGTGCCGGTGTCGACGTCGTCGAACGGCAGCGTGGCACTGCGCAGTGCGTCGAGGACGAGTGCTTCCTTCGAGCACCACCGGCGATA
>DASUEW010000522.1:0-5961 GCA_036274875.1 Ilumatobacteraceae bacterium | reverse complement strand
TCGCATGGTCGAGGCCGAGCGGGTCCGCGAGATCGTCCGGGAGGAAGTCGAGCGCTTCAGCCAACAGGTGACCGCGCTCCAGGCAGCTCCGCTCGTCACCGCCATCCGGGAGCATGCCGAAACCGTGCGCGCCGTTGAGCTCGCTCGCTTCACGTCGCGACTGGCAGAGCTCGACGACGCCGAACGCGACGCCGTCGACGCGCTCACGCGCAGCATCATCGCCAAGCTCTTGCACCAGCCGTCGCTCCGACTCAAGCAGCAGGCCGGTACACCACAAGGCGAACGTAACGCCGCCGCCGTGGTCGACCTCTTCGACCTCGGGTGAGCCGACCCTCGGCGCGATGAGGCCGCTGCGACTGGCCACTCGGGGAAGCGCCCAGGCGGCCACGCAAGCCGAGCTGGTCGCCGCCGCATTGCGCCAGACCGGCGTCGACGTCGAGCTCACCTACGTCGAGACGCGAGGTGATGCGCTGCCGCACGTGCCGCTCCACTCGATCGGCGGTCAGGGTGTGTTCGTGAAGGAGGTCCAGCTGGCCGTGCTCGATGGCCGGGCCGACCTGGCAGTGCACTCGGCGAAGGACCTGCGCTCGACACCGGAGCACGGGCTCTTGCTGGCCGCCTTCTGCGAACGTCGCACCGCCGCCGATGCGCTCGTCGGCAGCCGCCTCATCGACATGGCCGCAGGCGCGACGGTCGCCACCGGGTCGGTGCGGCGGCGCCGCCAGATCGGCCGTGCCCGCCCCGACCTCCGGTTCGAGGAGCTCCGGGGCAACATCGAGACACGGCTCACGAAGATCCCGGTCGACGGCGCGATCGTGATGGCGGTCGCCGCCCTCGAAGTCCTCGATCTCACCGACCGGATCGCCGAGGTCCTCGATCCGGCCGAGTTCGTACCCGCTGTCGGTCAGGGATGCGTCGCGGTCGAATGCCGTGCCGACGACGGCGACGTGGCCGCCGCGCTCGCCGGCATCGACCACGCCACGACCCGCCGCGAGGTCGAGATCGAGCGGGCGTTCCTGGCCGAGCTCGGATCCGGGTGCTCGCTGCCGGTCGGCGCCTACGTCGACGGGCTCAAGCTCCATACGTTCCTGGCCGGTGATGATCCGGGCATCATCGTGTCGGAGACGATCGAGCTCACGGGAGACACCGGACCGGACATCGAGATCGCCCGTGGGGCAGCGCGCGATGCCCACGACGTCGTCTCGGGCAGGTGATGGCGACTGCGTCCGAGTTGCCGCTGCGCGGCCGGACGATCGTCACGACGCGTGACCAGCCCGGTGAGCTCGATGCGCTGCTCGTGAACCTGGGCGCGTCGGTCGTGCACGTGCCGCTCATCGAGATCGCCGAAGCACCGGACGGTGGCGCGGCGCTGGCGGAGGCTCTCGAACGCATCGACACGTTCGACTGGATCGTCGTGACGTCGCGCCACGGTGCCGAACGCGTCGCCGACGCGGTGCGCGGGTCGTCGGTTCGCCTCGCCGCGGTGGGGACCGCGACTGCCACGGTGCTGGCCGCACGATCGGGGCGACCGGTCGAGCTCGTCCCCACCGTGCAGCTGGCGACCGCACTCGTCGAGGCGTTCCGCCCTGGGCGATGGACGGTCCTCGTCGCCCAAGCCGACCGGGCTGCCGACACGGTGGTCACCGGACTGCGTGATCGCGGTTGCGACGTGGTCGCGTGCACCGCGTATTCCACCCGTGTGCGGGTGCCCAGCGAATCCGAGCTCGCCAGCGCCCTCGGCGCCCACGCGGTCGCCTTCGCGTCGGGTTCCGCGGTCGAGGCGTGGGTGGAGGCGATCGGCACCCGGACACCTCCGATCGTGTGCGTGATCGGCCCGACGACCGAGTCGGCGGCGACCAGATCCAGCCTCAAGGTCAGCGCCGTTGCTGCCGATCACACGGTTGAAGGTCTCGCCCGCGCGCTCACCGAGCAGCTCGTCGGCGATTCGTAGACTCGTCCCCGTCATCCAGCGCCAGAAGAGCGACATGAGCACCCAGCCCCGCCGAGCTCCACTTTGCCGCGTCGTCGGCGCGTCCGCGATGGGCATGGCCGCGCTGCTCGGCGCACTCGCGTTGCCGGTCGCCGCCGATGGCGAACCCCCTCGCCTCGCTCCATCTGCCCTTGGGGCCATCTCACCGTCGACCGCGAGGGCTCTCGCGGTCGAGGGTGGTCGACCTTCGATCTCGGGTGACGGCAGGTGGGTCGTGTTCGAGGGTCGCGCAGCCGACGGGTCGCGAGCGACCGTCTATCGCACCGACCGCTCCTCGGGCGAGACGATCGAGCTGTCCCATGTTCCTCCCACACTTCGATCCGGCGACACGATCACGCCCGTCATCAGCTCCGACGGGTGCGTTGTCGTCGTCCAGACCGAGCTCGCCCTCGACCTGTTCCGCGACGACGACAACGACGAGCGCTGGGACGTCTACCGCCTCGTCGTCCCCGAGTGCGGAGGTCAGGCCGACGCGTGGGAGCTGGTTTCGGCCTCGGCGCGTACGGGGACGGCCCGTGACGACGTGGTCGTCACCGAACCACCGACCGTGTCGGGCAGCGGTGCCGTCGTCGCGTTCACCAATCCGGCCGACGACGCCCCTGACGGGGTCACGACGATCACCGTCGTCGATCTGACGGTGCCGATCGGCGATCCGCGACGCAGCCAGCCGGTCGCCGGTGTGCCCACCGAGGCACCGAACTCGATCTATCGCTACCGCGGCGCGGCGCAGCCCGCGCTCTCGGCCAACGGACGCCAGTTGGCGTTCCGTTCCGACACCACCGCTTCCGACCCGCTGCCGGGATGGGGGACCGGACCGGTGCCGGGCGGCTTCGCGACCTCACAGGTGTTCGTGTGGGACCGTGGTGACTCCGATCGCTTCACCGCCGTCGAGCTGGTCTCCGGTCGCAACGGCGTGCCGAGCGCTGCCGGCGCCGAGGACCCGGCGGTCTCCGAGGACGGTCGGATCGTCGTCTTCACATCGATCGACCGCAGCCTCGTCGACGCCACGTTCCCCGTGTGCGTCGGCGAGTGTTCGAGCCAGATCTACCGGTACGACCGCGACACGGACGCCAACGGCGTGTTCGACGAGCCACCGCGGGGGATCCCACTCACGATCGTGTCGGCGGTCGACGCAGGACTGAGCAGCCGACCCCGTCGGCCCGTCGCCGGGAACCTCGCGTCATGGTCACCATCGGTCAACACCGATGGGAGCCAGGTCGCGTTCGTCACCGATGCGACGAACCTGTTGCCGACGAAGGTGGCGGGCGGCGGCGAGACGTCCGACGGCGACATCGTCGTGGCCGAAGTGCTCCTGGGAGAACTGCGCCGGGCGACCGGTAACCCGGCGACCGGGACGATTCCAGGCGCCCACGACAACCCGGTGCTGTCGGACACGGGACGGGTCGTCGCGTTCGACTCCGTCATCCCGGGCCGCGTCACGGGTGACCCGGCGCTGACCGGCCGGCACGTGGTCACGATCACGTCGCAGCCATCGGTCTCGATGGCAGCCGCCGACTTCGGCACGGTGCTCGTCGGCTGGGAGAGCGAGGAGCTCTACGTGTCCGTGCTCAACGACGGACCGGGCGCGTTCCAACCCGCCGACGTCAGGAGCACGTCACCGAACTTCCGGGTCACCGGCGGCACCTGCCGGCGTGGCGTCGTCGTTCCCGCCGGCGGCAGCTGCACCGTCTACGTGGTGTTCAACGCCACCGAACCGATCGTGTTCGCCGGCGCGCTGACTGTGTCCGAAGCGGGTGACGACCCGATCAAGGTGACGGCTTCGCTGCGTGGTGTCGGTGGGGAACCGACGCTCCAGGCCAACCCACCCGGGCTCGACCTGCAGTCCAGCGTGGTCAACGGCATCGGTGACAGTCGGACGCTCGATGTCAGGAACGTCTCGTTCCTTCCGACGTCGGTCGCGTCGATCCGGCTCGGCGGCAACAACCCCGACGACTTCGCGATCGTCGGGCAGAGCTGTACGAACCGAGCGCTCAACCCCGACGCGAGTTGCAGTGTCGAGGTCGAGTTCCGCCCGCGCGCGGCGGGACGTCGGAGCGCGCTCGTGTTGCTCCAAACACCTACTGGCGAGTACACCTCGGCGATCGTGTCGGGCGAGGCGTCGTACGCCCCGGAGATCGCGGTGGCCTCGCCTTCGGTCCAGGTCGGTGGCTTCCTCGGGATCGGCGGATCGGGCTTCCCGGCGAACAGTGGCATCGTGTTGCGCTTCGCCGACGGCAGCCGCCCGTTCGCCATCGCCTCGACCAACGACAGCGGGGTCTTCCTCATCCAGGTCGAGGTGCCGATCACCGAGGGTGCTGGTGACCGCGTGCTGATCGCGTCGAGCCCCGACGAGGTGGCCGCGTCGACGAGCGTGCTCCTCGTTCGCCCGGCGAGCGCGATGCCCGGAGTTCCCGGCTTCGGGCTCGGCTGAGCGACTCGCTCAACCGGTGGGGCGCATGTCGCCGCTCAGGAGGACGGCGATCGAACACCCCGTGCTGACGGTGCTGCCCGCACCCTCGCACGTCACCTGCAGCACGATCGTGTCGCCCGGCTGGAACACCAGCTCGGTGACTCGCGGCTGGAACTCGTTGTTGCTCTGCAATTGCGCCAGGTTCCACGGGTAGAGGATGTCGCTGTTCCGCAGGAGCGTGGCGGTGCCGATGTCGCGATTCGGGTTCTGGACGACGAGGTCGGTGAGCGCGAACACGGAATCGGGCGGGACGCTGAAGCTTTGCGAACCGGTCTGTCCGATCGCGACGTCGACGACGATCCGCGTCGTGAACGGCACGCCTTCGACGACCGGTGCAACGGGCACAGTCGTTTCGACCGGGGAGTCGCCGACGTCGATGTCGGACACCGGCGACGTCGCGCTGGGCGACGTGTCGATCTCGGCGAGTCGATCGTCGACCGCGCGCTCGGCGGCATCGCGCAGTTCCGGCCGGACGACGTTGACCCAGGCCAGCGCCGCGGCGCCGACCACCGCCGCGGCGACGAGCACGCGCCACGCGAATCGAGCCGGGATCGAAGGCGGCTGGATCAGCGCGGCATGCCCGATCGCCGGATCGTGATCCTGCTCGGTCGCCTCGATCTCGAAGTCGAGCTGCCGTTCACTCCGCCTGAACAGGCCGCTGTTGGCCTTCAGCCGGAGACGGACGAGGCTCTGCGAGCCGGAAGCAACACCGACGGCGGGCGGGTCGAACGACCCGTCGACGCGCTCGGTGCGATCGACGAGGTGGAGCCGGCAACTCGCCAGGTTGTTGCCGTGGTTCTCGACCATGAACTCGAACGTCGCTCGCCGCCGGCCACGCCGCAACGGCTGCAGCATCGTGATCCGGCGGTCGTCGAACGACTGCACGCCGAGCAACGTCTCGGCGACGATCGCCTCGTCCGGCTGTTGCTGGGGGATCACCCTGACCGCGGCCGGCGTGGGACCGGCGGTCGTGGTGTGGATCGCCGGCGGGCGGATCACGATCTCGACGACGTCGCGGGATCCCCCGAACAGCGTCACGTTCGGTCGGGTCACCGTGGTCCACGCCGCCGTCAGCCCGGCGGGGATGATCGTGTAGGCCTCGGTGTGCTCACCCAGGTTCTCGACCGACAGCGACAGCGATGTCGTCGAGCCGGGCCGGATCTCGATCTCGTCCTGTGCGAACCAGGCTTGTACCGACACGGCCACTGACAGTAACGGCCGCGCCCTCCAGACCGGACATGCCGTCAGCGCCGCGTACGATGCAGCCATGGCCGGCCACCAGCACCCAGCCGACTTCCCGACGTCGCGTCCGCGCCGCCTACGCCGCTCGCCGGCGCTGCGCGAACTCGTCGCCGAGAGCCGCGTCGCGGTGAGCGATCTGGTCGCCCCGCTGTTCGTGCGCGAAGGGATCGACGAACCGCGCGAGATCGTGTCGCTCCCTGGTGTCGTGCAACACACCCGCGAGAGCCTCCGCAAGGAGGTGGCCGAACTGGCCGGTCTC
>DASUEW010000521.1:0-3361 GCA_036274875.1 Ilumatobacteraceae bacterium | reverse complement strand
CCTCCTTCAATGAACGGACGTCTTCCCACTTGCCCGAGGCCCAACTGCGCAGCACGGCCTCCTGGACGCTCACGTAGTCGACGGCCTCGGCGAACCCGGGGACGTGGGTCCGCCCGGCGGCGACCGACGTGAGGAACTCGTGGTCTTCGATGCAGATCAGGTCCTCGAAGCCGATCCCGTTGGCCGAGCCCGGCACGAAGTTGCCGTGGTGCGGGAACCGATCACCGGCGTACACGTTCGTGAAGCCGGTGTGCGGGTCGTCGCCGGCGATGTACACATGCAGCTGGTTCATCTGCTCGAAGTTCCAACGGATCGAACCCTGCGTTCCGTAGATCTCGAACATGTTCTGGCTCTCCGGACCGACCATCGATCGGCACGCCTCGAACGTGCCACGCGCGCCACCTTCGAAGACGCACATCATGCCGATGTAGTCCTCGTTGGTGACCTCTCCGGTCGGGTCGGTCGGGCGCCCGCGGTCGTAGTGGCTCCCGGCCCCGGTGGGCAACGGCCGCTGCTTGATGAAGATCTCGCCGGTCCCCACGACGCGCGTGATCGGCCCGGCCACCCCGCCGATCAAGAAGTGGGCGAGGTCGACGGAGTGGCTGAGGATGTCGGTCGACACCCCGTGGCCCGCTTGGTCGACGAGGAACCGCCACGACAACAGGCCGAGCGGATCGGACCCGTACATCGAGAAGAACCGCCCGTAGTAGTTCGTGATGTCGCCGATCGCGCCGCTGTCGACGAGCTGCTTGGCGTACTGCACGAGCGGCACCCACCGGTAGTTGTAGCCGACGCCCGAGATCACGCCGGCTCGTCGCGCTGCCAGCTCGGCGGCGACGGTCTGCTCCGGCGTCCCGCCGACTGGCTTCTCGCAGAACACGTGCTTGCCGTGTGCCGCGGCGGCTTCGACCATTTCGACGTGGAGCATGTTGGGCGCGGTCACGAACACGACGTCGACGTCGTCGTGCTCGACCACGGTTCGCCAGAACGCGACCGCCGTCTCGAACCCGAACGACCGCACAGCCTCGTCGCGCCGATCCTCGACGGTGTCGCTGACGACCACCAGGTGGGGCTCGTAGTTGCGGTCGGCGAAGTAGCTCGGCGCTCGCCGGCAGCCGCGGCTGTGCGCCTGGCCCATCCACCCGAAGCCGATCACCCCGATGCCGACGCGCTTCGCTGACATCACGATCTCACGATCCCCTCGTGGCCGGTCATCGGCACCCGCGGATCGGTCGCCATCCCCGTCCACGAGTCGCGGACCCAGTGATGGGTCGGGTCGTCGCAGAACGCCATCGAGCGGGTGCCGCCGGGACCGGCGAGCACGTTGAGGTAGTACATCGTGTAACCCGGGGCGGCGATGCACGGGCCGTGGTACCCGCGGGGCACCAGGAACACGTCGCCATCGCCGACGACGACGTTCTCGTCGATCGAGCCGTCGGGCGTGTACGTGCGGTGCATGCCGAACCCGTCGCCGGAGAACTCGGCTGTGCCGGCCCGACCGATCCGGAAGTAGTAGATCTCCTCGTTGTTCACCGGGCACTCGGGCGAGTCGTCATGGCGGTGAGGCGGATAGCTCGACCAGTTGCCGTCGGGAGTGAGCAGCTCGACACACATCAACTTGTCGGCGTGCTCCCACACGTCGGGGCTCATGAAGTTCGTGACCTGGCGTGTCGCCGGTCCGGCACCGCGGATCTCGACCGCCACGTCCTCGGCCGGCCCGTACCGGGGATCGAGGCGGCGCTCGCAGCGCGCCGTCGCGATCGCGACCTCACCGCCCCCCGGTGACTCGATGGTCACCGTCGCGTCACGTGGCACGTACGCGAAGTCGGTGACCCTGGCGAACACCGACGACCGACCGGCGAGCGAGAACCGATCGCCGTCGCACCGCACGGTCACATCGGTCGCCGACAGCGGGAGGAGACAGGCCTCCGATTCGCCGGTGGTGATGGCGCGCTCCACTCCCGCTGACAGCGCGAGCACCCGCAGCCCCGTGAACGACCATCCGGCGACGTCAGGGGTGAGCGCGACGGGATCGGCGCCGTCGGCGAGCGAGCCATGGGGACGATGCAGCGTCATGACGTTCGAGGCCGAACGATACGGGCCGCGCGGTCGATGGCTCCGGCGACATCGCCATCGGCGGGATACAACAACGCCCGCCCGACGACCAGGCCGCGAACGTTCGGTACCTCCATCGCGGCCGCCCACGACTCGTAGGTCGCCTCGGGGTCGGGCCCGGGCGACCCGCCCAGGATCAGTGCCGGCAGCGTCGTGCAGGCCAACATCCGCGCCGGGTCCCTGGCGGCGGGGACCTTCAACCACGTCGACGAACTGGTGTAGCCGAGGCTGGCGCCCACCGCCACCGCCCGCAGCAGCGCGTCGTCGTCGTCGAGGAGCTTCGCCCGACCCGACGTGTCGTGGTGGTACGGAAGCGGTTCGACCATGATCGGAAGCCCGCGCCGGGCGCACTCGCTGACGGCACGGGCGCACGCCTCGATGGTGGGCGCCGTGCCGGCGTCGTCGTCGGCGATGCGCAGCAGGACCTTGCCACCGTCGAGACCGCACTCGGCGATGGCCTGCGCGTCGTAGGCCGTCATCCGGTCGTCGAGCTCCCAGCTCGCACCCATCAACCCGCCCCGGTTCATGGTGCCGAACGCGAGCTTGCTGTGCAGCACCCCGAGCAACGCCAACTCCTCGAGGACGTCGGGACTCCCGAGCACGCCGTCGACACCACGATGGTCGAGCGCGGTCAGCAAGGCGTCGAGCGTGCGCCGCCGGTCGGCCATCGCGAACGGATCGCCGGGCACACCGAGCATGCCCCGCGCCGTGTGATCGGCGGCAACGATGAACAGCCGACCGTCGGTGAGCAACGGCCGACGCGCCCGCCCGTGCAGCGCCGTCAGTGCCCGATCGGGATGGTCGACGCGCTCGGCGATCAGGTCGCGCCAACGGTCATCGGTCAAGGACGTCATCGATCTCCTCCTCGAACGGCATGTCGTCGGCACACATCAGGCGCGACGCGACGATCGCGCCGGCCGCGTTGCCGGCCCGCGCGCACCGCACCAGGTCCCAGCCCGACAGCAACCCGTGACACAGGGCGCCGCCGAAGGCATCCCCGGCGCCGAGACCACACACCACCTCGACCGGATACGGCGCGACTCGCTCGCGGGTCCCGTCGGCGGCTGCCACCAGCACACCGTCGCCTCCCATCTTCACGAGCGCTGCTTGAAGGCCACGGGCGAGCAGCGCGTCCGCGGCTCGATCCGGATCCGACTCGCCGACCGCCACTTCGCACTCGGCCCGGTTCCCGATCGCCATCGTGACGTGGTCGAGCACCGTGTCGAGCTCGGCCGTGGCCGACGCC
>DASUEW010000520.1:0-2410 GCA_036274875.1 Ilumatobacteraceae bacterium | reverse complement strand
CCCCGCGCCGCACACGGTGATGAGAACGCCGACCTCGCCGCGGACCCCGCTGAGATTCCGTGAAGGACGATCCTTAGAAGCGGCCATGGCCGCAGGACACATCGAACGAGATCGCGGCCCGTTCGGGTGTGGCTACGTTTCCGGCGACGTTGGACGGGCTCTGGCGTCGATCATCTTCCACCTGGTTCAGGACCTTTGCCTCTCTGATCCGGCCCGGGATGCGCAGATACTTGGCCGGGTGAGGGACGCGGGAGTCACAGCGTCGGCTCGGGGGAGCCGCGGACCGTGGTTCTGGCATCACCCGCGCTTGGCGGCGGTCGTCGCCGCTGCGCTCTTCGCCGGGGTGCTGGTGCTCCGGCTCTCGGTCGCCGGCGTCGAGGACGCGATCTCGGTTCTGTACGTGTTGCCCGTGGCGCTCCTCGCCCTCACGTTCGGCTTCCGTATCGGCGTCGCCGCAGGCGTCGCCGCCGTGGGGCTCTTGGTGGCGTGGGTCATCCATGGAGACGAGACGCTGAGCGCGCTCGGCTGGATCAGCCGGGTGACGCCGTTGCTGCTGCTCGGCGCGCTCGCGGGCATCGCCTCCGACCGGATGCGTGAGGCGGACAGGACACAGCGATACGCGATGGCGGTCGCGCTGCTGCAGCGCGAGGCAGCAGAGATCAACGACAGCATCTTCCAGGGCTTGGCGGCGACCAAGTGGATGCTCGAGGCAGGCGAAGTCGAACGTGGCCTCGCCACGCTGGAGCAGACGATGGTCACCGCGCAACAGCTCGTGTCCCGGATGCTGGGCTCTGACAGCGTGCTACCTGGCGATCTGCGCCGAAGCCGGTCCGTGATGCCACCCGCTGCCGGCCATCGCGACGGCGGTGTGGAGGCGTAGGGCGCAAACTCGACGTCAGCGATGTTCGGGTGGTCGCCAGGCGTCCTTGCCGAGGAATCGTTGTGCCATCGCCCACGCCATACCAGTTGCCCGCTTCTTGGCGACCGTGGCGTTCGGGCCGCTCCACCCTCCGTCGACGGTGTCGTGGAAGATCTGCAGCCAGCGGTCGAACAGCTCGGGTGTGAACGGTGCGCGGTCGTGGAGATGGCGGTGCCGTTCGATCGCGTCGACGTCGTAACCGGGTGCGTAGAGCAGCACGTGGCACCAGTAGTCCGACACCGTGCGGATGTGCGCTTGCCAGTCGATGAATCCGGGCCCGAAGTCGAAGTAGGGCTGGAGGAGGTCGTCCTGGCCGACGTCGACGTACTGGCGGGTCACCATCTCGAAGATCTCCTCGGCACTGTCGAGATCGCGTCCGCGGTGCTCCCACGGGCCGGAGCGGTAGGGAACGTCCGCCTGAGCCACGCCTGGTACCAAGGGGGCATCGGGCTCCCGGAAGAACTGGATGTAGAACACGGCGTCCGTGGAAGGGTCGACCTGGTGCTCGACCCCGGGAGCGATGACGGCGTGGTCACCAGCTTCGACGCGCACGTCCCTCGGCGTATCGCCGTCGAGATCGACGTAGCGCACACTGCCCGCCTCGACCCGGAGCTCGGCCCACACCGTGGTGCGGTGCGACTCGGCCAGCGGTGGCGGCAGCGACACGTGGTCGAACAGCGGCGTGCGCCGCGCCTCGACCAGACCGGTCGGAAGCATTGGCTCATCCATTGGGAGTATCCCTCTCGGTGTCGGTCGCCGTGCGACCGAGGGTAACTGGCCCCGACGTGCGACGAACCCTGAGGAGTTATCTGTCGGAGTGCTCGCAAGAGGCGTCGTCGTCGCAGGTGAGGATCGCATCGGTGGCGCTGGCGACACCTGCGTCGGCCTGGAGTGCGGCTGGTTCGCGGAGTGGGATCACGTTGCGGTTGGCGGCTTCGCTGCGTACGAGGTCGGCGGCGGTGGCGGCGTAGGGGAACCAGGGGCCGAGCTCGTCGATGGCCCCGACTCGGCCGGCCCAGGCGTCGATCCAGCCGCCGATGTGATCACGCAGGAAGCTCCGTGTCGCTCGGGCGGCGGTGTCGGCGCGTTCGGGGTCGCCGTGTTCGATTGCCTCGGCTTCGGCCAGCAGGGTGACGGCGAGGAACTCGAGTTGGGCGACCACGTGGTCGGGCCGATCGCCAGTGACAACCAAGCCGAAGGCTCGGTAGAAGCCGGCGATGTCGGCGAGGCGGGGGGTGATCCCTCCGACGGTGGTGGGGACGTTCGAGCCTTCGTAGGGAGCGACGCGCCCGAGGTCGAACCATCGGACCCATCGCCCAGCCAGCTGAGCCGGCTCTGGGAGGGAACGTTGCTCGACGTCGTCGAGTCGGGCGACGGCGGGGTCGCCGGCCGCGACGAGCGCGGTTCGGAGTGCGTCGATGCTGGTCCCGTCGGTCAGTGCGGCCGGATCAGGGCCGAGGACCCGGGCCAGGAGCGCGTACGCGACAGATC
>DASUEW010000519.1:0-4002 GCA_036274875.1 Ilumatobacteraceae bacterium | reverse complement strand
GATCGGACCGGACGTCGAGCTCGCCGTCTCGACCGGCATCCTCACCGTGTTCATCGATCCCCCGCCCGATTCGGAGAGTTGGCGATGAGACGCATCACGACGCTCCGTGTCGCTGCGGCAGTGGCGACGCTTTCGATCGTGCCGTTCGCGTGCGGCGACGACCCCGACACGGTGACGCTCGTGGCGTACGACTCGTTCCCGACCGAGGGAACGGCGTTGAACGACGCGCTCGCGGAGTTCACTGACGACACGGGCATCGCGGTCGAACTGCTCATCGCCGGCGACACCGGTTCGATGCTCTCGAAGGCTGCGCTCACGGCGGGCAACCCCGAAGGCGACGTGATGTGGGGTGTCGACAGCACGTACCTGTCGCGGGCACTCGACGCGGGAGTGTTCGAGCCCTATGAGTCGTCTGCGCTCGACTCGATCCCGGCCGATCTGCGTGCGCTCGTCCCCGGCTTCGAGGCGACGCCGGTCGACTACGGCGACGTCTGTGTCAACTACGACATCGGATGGTTCGCCGAGCGCCAGCTCGACCCGCCGACCGGGTTCGACGATCTGCTCGAACCCGAGTACGCCGACCTGCTCGTGGTCGAGAACCCGGCGACGTCATCGCCCGGCCTGGCGTTCCTGTTGGCGACGATCGCCACCTACGGCGACGGGTGGCGCGACTACTGGACATCACTGACAGCCAACGGTGTGGAGGTGATCGACGGCTGGACCGAGGCCTACTACGAGCGCTTCTCGTGGGCTGGTGGCGGACCACGTCCACTCGTGGTCAGTTACGCGTCGAGTCCGCCCGCCGAGGTGATCTTCGCCGACCCACCCCGCACCGATGCGCCGACAGCGGTCGTGACGTCGACGTGCTTCCGCCAGATCGAGTTCGCCGGCGTGCTCGACGGCACGGACGCGCTCGGAGAGGCGCGACAGCTCGTCGACTTCCTCGCGTCCGAGCGTTTCCAGCGCGAGCTCCCGCTGACGCTGTTCGTGTACCCGGCCGACGCGTCCGTCGAGCTCCCGCCGGAGTTCGTCGAGTTCACGGCGGTACCCCAGTCGCCGTTGACGCTCGAACCTGCCGACATCGAGGCGAATCGGTCGACGTGGATCGACGAGTGGACCGAGATCGTCGTCCATTGACTCGGCCGAGCGGACCGGGGTCGGGTGGGCGGTTGGAGTCTCGTCCGAACCGGTTGCCACGATGGTTCGTTCCGGCGCTTGCTGCCGCGCCGTTCGTGTTTCTGGTCGCGTTCTACGTCGCGCCGTTCGCGACATTGCTGGCGCGCGCCGTCGCCGTCGACGAGGTCCGCGATGTGCTGGGTCGCCGCCGTACGTGGGAGGTGGCGTGGTTCACGACGTGGCAGGCAACGGCCAGCACCGCGCTCACACTCGTCGTCGGCCTCGCGCCAGCATATGTTCTCGCCCGGTTCCGGTTCGTCGGGCGACGGCTGTTGCTCGGTCTCCTGACGGCCGCGTTCGTGTTACCGACCGTCGTCATGGGGGCCGCGTTCTCGGCGCTGCTGCCCGACTCACTCGATCGCAGCATCTGGGCCATCCTCGGCGCCCACGTGGTGTTCAACCTGGCGGTCGTGGTCCGCACGGTCGGCGCCGTGTGGGAGCATCTGCCGCCCGATCTGGAGGCGGCCGCGGCGACGCTCGGCGCGCCGCACTGGCGTGTCTTCCGCGAGATCACGCTGCCGCTGCTGCGGCCGGCCCTCACCGCGGCCGGCGCAATCGTCTTCTTGTTCACGTTCACGTCGTTCGGCGTGATCCGCATCCTCGGAACCGCTGGGCGACCGACGCTCGAGGTCGAGATCTGGCGGCGGGCGACGCAGCTCGGAGAGATCGGACCGGCGGCGGTGCTCGCACTCGTGCAGCTCGCCGCGCTCGGCGTCGTGGTGGGGTGGTCGACGTACAGCCAACGCCGCCACAGCATGGCGCTCGCAATGCGTCCCCTCGCCACCGCGCGGCACGTGTTCCGGCGTCGCGAGCGCGTGCTCGTCGGTCTCACCTCGATCGCCACCGCGGCGGTGGTCACGATCCCGCTCCTCGCCCTCGTCGAGCGTTCGATGCGCTCCGACGCCGGGTACTCGCTGCGGGCGTGGCGGAGCCTTGGCGACACCGAGGTGCGCCGGGGGATCAGCGTCAGCGTCGACCCGCTCGGCACGCTGAGTCGTTCTGTCGAGACCGCGGCGTGGGCAACGGCGCTGGCGGTCACGATCGGTGCTGTGGCCGCGCTGGCGATCGCCGCCGCAGGACGCCTAGGTCGGGCGCTCGACACGGGACTGATGCTGCCGATCGGCACGTCGGCGGTGACGATCGGGTTCGGGATGCTCATCACGTTCGACAAGCAACCCGTCGACTGGCGCGCCGAATGGTGGATCGTGCCCGTCGGCCATGCGCTGGTCGCGGTGCCGTTCGTCGTTCGCGTGACGCTCGGCGTGCTGCGCGCCCTCGATCCGGAGCTCTCCCACGCCGCCGCCACGCTCGGCGCATCCCCGCTGCAAGCGTGGCGCGAGGTCACCCTGACCCACCTGTGGCGGCCGCTCGTGGCCGGGGGCGGTCTGGCGGCCGCGATCTCGCTCGGCGAGTTCGGCGCGACCAGCTTCCTGAGTCGCAGCGGCCGGGAGACGATGCCGATCGCCATCGAGCGCCTTCTCGGCCGAACGGGAACGCTCCTTCAGGCGCAGGGCTACGCACTCGCCGCGATCCTCGCCGCGGCCACGATCGCGATCGTTCTCGTGGTCGACGTCACGGGCGAGCTCGGTGGCGACCGCGGTCGCCGCAAGGGGACGCGTGCTCGACGTCTGTGACGTCACCGTCACGTTCGACGGAACGACCGTGCTCGACCGCGTGTCGATGACCGTCGCCGAGGGTGAGGTCGTCGCGCTGCTCGGCCCCTCCGGAAGCGGCAAGAGCACGTTGCTCCGGGTGGTCGTCGGGCTCGTCGTACCCGACCGCGGGACAGTTCTGGTCGACGGCGTCGACGTCACTGCCTGGCCAACACACCGCCGGCGGGTCGGGATGGTGTTCCAGGACGAGCAGCTCTTCCCGCACCGCGACGTGGCGTCGAACATCGGCTTCGGGTTGAAGATGGCTGGTCTCGCCGCGCCGGCGAGACACCGGCGGGTGGCTGAGCTGCTCGACCTCGTCGGCCTCGTCGGGTTCGAGCATCGGCGGGTGACCGATCTGTCCGGAGGCGAGGCCAAGCGGGTCGCCCTGGTGCGGTCGCTCGCCCCGGCGCCCAAGGTGCTGCTCCTCGACGAGCCGCTCACCGGTCTCGACCGCGACCTCCACGAACGGCTGATCGGAGAGGTCGCGGCGGTCCTGCGCTCGACGGGCACCACAGCCGTGTGGGTCACGCACGATCGGGCCGAAGCGGACGCCGTCGCCGATCGCACCGTCACCCTGACCTGACCGTCGCCGACCATCCCCCACCCGTTTGTGTCACCGATACCGGCGAACTTCGCCGCTGTCGGTGACACAAACACGGGTTTTGCGACGGCGACGGGCTGTGGCGTTACGTTGCGGGACCGTGGTCGACCGGCGCGTGATCGAGCTCACGGCCGTCCAGACGCATCCGTTGCGGCTCGACGTGCTGCGCCGCGGCACGCCGAGCCGCGACGTCGCCTTCCCGGAGGATGAGCTGCCGAGCACGCTGCACCTCGGTGTCGAGCTCGACGGCGTGGTGGTCGCCGTGTCGACGTGGATCCGCAACCCGTATCCCGACATGCCGTCGATCGTCGGCGCCCAGCTGCGCGGGATGGCGACCGCGCCCGAGCTACGAGGTCACGGCATCGGTGGAATTCTCCTCGTGACCGGCGTCGAGCGGATGTTCGCGTCCGGATGTGACCTGGTCTGGGCGCACGCCCGCGACACCGCGCTGGCGTTCTACGAACGCCACGGTTTCGTCCGGCGCGGATCCGGCTACGTCGATGTGGTCACCGGAATCCCCCATCACGACATCGTGCGGCCGCGCTGACCGCATCCCTCTTTCTCGCTTCC
>DASUEW010000518.1:0-3488 GCA_036274875.1 Ilumatobacteraceae bacterium | reverse complement strand
TCGCCGGGACGCCCGCGCGACGGATCGCTTGCTCGAACATCTTCAACAGGCGCTGCGGGTGATACGGCTCGCCAGCCTCGTCGACGAACACATAGCCGGTGTTGGTCCACGCCGGCCCGAGCGCGAGCCGCTCGGCTCGTTGATACTTGCGGTGCGCGTCGAGGGCCTTGACGGTGGCCGGCGCGAGGAGGAGTTGGCGTTGGCTCTTGGCCTTCGGTGGCATCACCACAACCTGGTGGCCGGCGTTCGTGCGTTGTTGCGCGACGGTGAGTGTCTGGGCGTCGAGGTCGACGTCCTTCCACCGCAACCCGGCGAGCTCGCCGCGCCTGAGACCGGTGTGCAGCGCGACGGTCCACAGCGCAGCGAGTCGATCGTCGGCGACGGTGTCGAGGAACGTTCCGGCCTCCTCGGCGGTCCACACCGACATCTCCTTGCGTTCACCCTTGGGGACTCGCGCACCGGTAGCCGGGTTGGTCGGGATGAGGTTCCAACGCACGGCATCGGCAAGCGCCCGATGGAGCACCCGGTGCGCAAGTTGCACCGACGCGACCGCGAGTGCGGTGCCGTCTCTGCGACCGTGGTCGAGGAGCGCCGCGTGCATCGCCTTCACGTCGAGCGGAGAGAGGTCAACCAGTCGCTTGGCACCGATGTACGGGACGACGTATCGGCGGATGATCTCGCCGTAGTTCGTCCAGGCGGTGATCGCCAACTCGGAACGAGCGCCATCGATCCACAGCTCGAGGAACCCGGCGACCGTCTGGCGCGACGGCGCGATATAGGTTCCGCGTTGCAGACCGGCGAGCGCTTCGTTGAGCGCGGCCTGCGCGGCCTTCTTCGTCCGGAAGCCACCGACCTGCTTCTGCTCTCGTCGCCCGTCGGTGTCGATGCCGAGATCCAGCCGGTAGCTCCACGTGCCGCCGGCGGTGCGGGGCTTGCGGACGCTCCCCTTCATGGCTACGACAACAGCCCCGATGTCAAGGTCCGGTACTCGCCCGACTTTGTGGTTCCGGTAGTTGCCCGACAGTGGGCCGCGGGTTTCAGGCGGCGTTGATGCGGCGGGGTCGGCCGCCGGGGTTGGCGAGTGCGCCGTGTTCGCGTGTGCGGTCGTGACGGATCTTGTGGCGTCGGATCAGCTTCTCGCCGATCGAGACCTCGACATGGTCGGCGACGACGGTGACTTGGACCTGTCGGCGTCGGTAGGCGTTGCCGGCGCGGTAGTTCGTGCCGGCGAAGCACACGTTGCCGGAGCTGTCGACCTTGCGGGTCACCGACACCGCTGAAGCCGTTGGCGGCGCAGGCGTGGCGATCTTCGAAGCGCGGGTGGCGCGTCTCACACTGACGCGTTCTTTGTCGGGCCGATGCCGACGTGCGTGAGTCGCCACGACGACGCCGCGGTGGTGGATGTGCACGAGCCCGCCGTCGCAGACGATCTGGACCTCTTCACCGGCGAGCCACACCCCGACCGGATACCTCGCCGCGGCGAAGCTGATCGATCCACCGCGACCAACTCGGCGTGTGGCGGCGAGTTCGGGCATCGACCCGGACGGATCCAACGGTGGCGAGTTATCCATGGTGGATAGTTCGCCCGGCGTGATCTTCGCGAGCCGGAATCGTTCCCACGGAGCGACCATCCCGATGCCTTGGTGGGGGCGGTCGTGGTTGTAGTGCTCGACCCATACGTCGAGCTCGGCTTGGGCGTGCTCGATCGAGTCGAACACCCTCCCGTTCAAGAACTCCACCCGCAGTGTCTTGTGCCATCGCTCGACCTTGCCCGTCGTGGTTGGCGACCTGGGCTTGGTGAGGATGTGTTTGATGCCGTTCTCCCGGCAGACCCGGTCGAACAGCACTTCCCCGGTCCCGGGCCCGAACCGCCCGGTGAAGACCTTGCCATTGTCGGTCAGGATCTCCGCCGGGCACCCATAGCTGCGCATCGCCCGGGCGAGCGCGTCACACGTCGGCCGTGCCGTCGCCCGCACCACGACCCGTGCCGAGATGCAGAACCTCGAGTGATCATCGACCCCGGAGACGATCTTGGCGTCAGGTTGCCCGGCGATCTTCACCCCTCCCACGATGTCCATCTGCCACAGCTCCATCGACTTCGAACGTTCCCACCGCTTGTAGTCCGACCGCTTGCGCTTGCGAGCCTCAGGTGAGATCAACCGATGCCGGACCAAGCAGCGATAGATCGACGTCCGACCGGGTACCGGATCCACACCCTCGCGAGCGAGTTGATGACCGATCGAGCGAGGACCCCAATTGGGGTGCTGCCGACGCAGCTCCACGACCATCGCCTCGACCTCAGCTGGCATCTGGTGCGGGCACGACAACGGCTTCGTCGACCCATCCACCAAACCCGCCAGGCCCTCGGACGTATACCGACGCAACCACACATGCACCGTCTGACGCGACACCCCGAACCGGCGAGCCACATCGGTCACCGTCGCCCCGTCATTCAAAACCTCGAGCACGGCCTGATAGCGCTGCTCCACAACACCCAGCTCCACGAGCACCAGCACGACCCCCTCGACGACGCGCCGATCCCACGACCCACGCACGAGAAGGCTGACCGCGATCGACGGACCGAAGTGTCAGGCATGTACCGGAGCCACTGTCGCCCAGCTACCGGAACCGCGTCCCGAAACTGTCACCCACCTACCGGAGCCACAGTGTCAACTATGAACCGGACTTCCACACCGAATCGCGGCATCCGTGGCGTTCGTCTAGGCACGCTGTAGGCACGCCACGAACGGCACCCACTCAGAAAATGTCATCTGACCAGGTAAAACGACCGAGCGGATGAGGGGAATCGAACCCCCGTATTCAGCTTGGGAAGCTGATGTTCTACCATTGAACTACATCCGCGAAGGAGCGCCAGACTAGCGGTTTCACTAGGGTGCGCTCGCGTGATCCCATCGTGATCCTGTCCGACCGCACGATGCGCGAACAGCTGGCGGCGGGGCGCATCGTGATCGATCCGTTCGACGAGTCGCTGATCCAGCCGTCTTCGATCGACGTGCGGATCGCCAACCTGTTTCGCGTCTTCCGCAATCACACCGCCGGCGTGATCGACGTCAAGGTCGACCTGTCCGAGCTGACCGAGTTGATCGAGATCCCCCTGGACGGTGTGTTCATGCTGCACCCGGGCGAGTTCGTGCTCGGATCGACGCACGAGCGGATCGCGCTCCCCGACGACCTCGTGGCGCGGATCGAGGGCAAGTCGAGCCTCGGTCGGCTCGGGTTGCTGATCCACTCGACTGCGGGCTTCATCGACGCCGGGTTCGACGGTCACATCACGCTCGAGCTGGCGAACGTGGCGAGCCTTCCGATCACGCTCTACCCCGGGATGAAGATCGGCCAGGTGAGCTTCATGGAGATGACATCGCCGGCCGACAATCCGTACGGCACCGGCGCCAGCGGTTCGAAGTACCAGGGTCAGAAGGGCCCGACGCCGAGCCACTACTTCGAGAACTTCCGCTGAGATCCGCGCT
>DASUEW010000517.1:0-11679 GCA_036274875.1 Ilumatobacteraceae bacterium | reverse complement strand
TGACCCGGCTTGCGGTCGAGGTTCTCGGTGAGCTCGAGGATCCTGGCCGCGTTCTCGACGCGCTCGTTGATCTCGTTCTTGGGCATCTTCTTCAACTTGAGCGCGAACGCGATGTTGTCGCGCACGGTGAGGTGCGGGTACAGCGCGTACGACTGGAACACCATCGCGATGTCGCGGTCCTTGGGCTCGAGGTCGTTCACGACCCTGTCGCCGATTCGCAACTCTCCCGACGTGATCGTCTCGAGCCCGGCGATCATCCGCAGCGCCGTCGACTTGCCGCAGCCGGACGGCCCGACGAGCACCAAGAACTCACCGTCGGCGACGTCGAGCGACAACTTGTGCACGGCATGGAACCCGTTGTCGTACACCTTGTCGATCTCGTTGAGCACGATGTTCCCCACGGGTATCCCCCTCGTTCGTTGCGGCCTGGTTCGCGGACGCAGCCTATTCTTGCCGAGTTTGTCGACCGCGTCTTCCCCTGTGCCAAACCAACTGATATGGTAGCCCCGGAATCTTCCATGAGATTCCACACCATTTCCATGAAGGCAACGCAAGCACAGGTAGGCGCCGGTATCGGCACCGACTCGAGCCGGGACGGGGCCACCCGCCCGGGAATGGCTTCCAGAGGGGGAGTACCAGTATGAGATATAGCAAGCGCGTCGCGGCCATCGCGGTCGTCACGTCCTTGATCGCCGTCGCCTGTGGCGACGACGACGAGGAATCCGGCACCGAAGCTACGACTGCAGATACGAGTGCGTCCAGCGAGGCCCCTGCACCCGGTGAGACCACTCCGGCGGCAACGACCGGGGATGGCGGCGGAGGTGAAGGTCTGCTCGGCGGCGAGATTCCCTGTGACAACCAGTACGAGGGCAAGACGGTCAGTCTCTTCTCGCCGGTTCGCAACAGCGAGAACGATCCGACCGCGGTCGAGGACTTCACCAGCTACTTCCAGCCCTTCATGGACTGCACCGGTGTGACGATCGAGTTCCAGGGCAGCGACCAGTTCGAGACCGAGATCAACGTGCGGATCCAGGGCGGCAGCCCACCCGACGTGATCGACTTCCCGCAGCCGGGTCTGTTGCGCACGCTGGCAACGAGCGGCGGTCTGATCCCGTTCCCCGACAACGTCGCCGCCCATGTCACCGCCGACATGATCCCCGGCTGGCCCGAGCTCGGCACGGTCGATGGCGAGGTCTACGGCATGCCGTGGCGCGCCAACGTCAAGTCGTTGGTCTGGTACAGCCCGGCGATGTTCGAGGCCGGTGGCTACGAGATCCCCGAGACGCTCGGCGAGCTGACCGCGCTCTCTGACCAGATCGTTGCCGACGGCGGCATCCCGTGGTGCGCAGGCATCGAGTCGGGTGTAGCCACCGGATGGCCGATCACCGACTGGTTCGAGGACTTCATGCTGCGCCTCAACGGGCCCGACGTGTACGACCAGTGGGTCAACCACGAGATCCCGTTCAACGATCCGCAGGTGCTGGCCGTCGCCGAAGCCGTCGGCGCGATCCTGAAGAACCCCGACTACATCGGTGGCGACAACGCCGTCAAGGCGATCGCGACGACGAAGTTCCAGGACGGCGGTGTGCCGATCGCCTCGGGCGACTGCTACATGCACCGCCAGGCGAGCTTCTACAACACCCTGTTCCCCGAGGGGACCACGGTCGGGCCTCCCGGCAGCGACAGTGACGTCACGTTCTTCTACCTGCCCGTCGCCGAAGCCGGCGACCCGAAGGTGATGCTCGGCGCCGGCGACATCAACGCGGCTGGCACCGACAAGCCCGAGACGTGGGACACCATCTTGTACGCGAGCTCGAACGAGTACGCGATCGCGATGGCCAACGGCCATTCCGAGCTGTCGCCACGTACCGACATCGA
This sequence comes from Ilumatobacteraceae bacterium, assembly GCA_036274875.1. Lineage (GTDB taxonomy): Bacteria > Actinomycetota > Acidimicrobiia > Acidimicrobiales > Ilumatobacteraceae > JALOLG01. The sequence continues at coordinate 9,801 of DASUEW010000517.1, read as the reverse complement.
CGCGTCGTTGATCACCGACCCGATGCTGGCGTCATTCGCCGAATTGCTGGCGAGCTCGGAGATCTTCCGTTTCGACGGTGCCGACATGATGCCCGGCGCGGTCGGGTCCGGCACGTTCTGGACGGAAGCGACGGCGTGGATCGTCGGTGGCGACACCGAGACCATGCTCGACAACATCGAAGCCAGCTGGCCCGCCTGAGACCAGCACGAGTCTGAAACCGGAGAGAGGGGGGTCGGAGCCGTTGGCTCCGACCCCCTCTCGCGTTCAGCGTTTGGTCGTGGGTTAGGGTGATGTTCCACGGGTAGTGGACTTGGGGAAAGGGAGGGGACTCATGGGTGATGTGCTCGGCGCGTTCCTCACCGTGGTCATCGGGTTGGCGATCCTCGCCGGCGTTCTGGGCGGTTTGTACGGTCTGACCCAGTTCCTGCCGGGCGCGTGGCGTGAGCGGGGGCAGGTGGCCGTGTTCTTGGTGCCGACGCTGTTCCTCGTGTTCGCCGGCCTGCTCGTGCCGGCAGTCCGCACGATCTACGTGAGCTTCCTCGACGACCCCGGCAAGAAATGGGTCGGGCTCGACAACTATGAGGAGATCTTCTCCGGCCCGTCCACCCGGTTGACGGTGTTCAACAGCTTCACCTGGGTGGTCTTCGGCACGTTGCTGGTCGTGATCGTCGGGCTCGCCATCGCGAGGTACGCCGACGGCATGCGGGGTGAGCGGGTGGCGAAGTCGCTGATCTTCATCCCGGCCGCGATCTCGCTGGCCGGCGCCGGCATCGTGTGGCGATTCATCTATGCCGGCCCGCCGTTCGAGGTCGGCCTGCTCAACCAGGCCACCAAGGCGGTCCCCGGTCTGCCGGTGAGCCTCGGGGGCGACGGCCAGAAGCTGTGGCTCGTCGAACGCAACATCGGCGCCCTCACTCCTCCCGACTCGGCGCCGGGCTTGAACACGTTCCTGTTGATCGTGATCTTCATCTGGGCGTCGTCCGGCTTCGCAACGGTCGTGTTCTCGGCCGCCATCAAAGGTGTCCCCGAGTCGCTCATCGAGGCCGCCAAGGTCGACGGGGCGACGAACCGGCAGGCGTTCTACAAGGTGACGCTGCCGTACATCAGGGCCACCATCGTCACCGTCGCCACCATCACCGCGATCGGCGGCCTCAAGGCCTTCGACATCGTCGCTTCGACGACCGGCGGCAACTTCGGTACCAGCACGATCGCCAACGACTTCTACCGGATCTACTTCGTGCAGGGCCGCAACGGGTTCGGTTCGGCGTTCGCTGTGCTGCTGTTCCTACTCGTCATACCAGTCGTCGTGATGAACCGGCGGGCACAGCTCCGCGCGGGGGAGATGCTGGCATGAGCGCCGTGAACCCAGGCCTCAATCCGAGCGTCGTCGCCGAGCCGATCGCGCCGCCGCCGGTCGTCGGTGAAGGAGCGCTGCCGTCGGACAAGGTGGTCGACGCGGCGATGGGCGGCGAACCGATGGGACGGTCGGTGAGCGCCGCGCTGTCGAGCCGGGGCGGACGGTGGATCGTGTACGCCATCGTGCTCTTCTGGACGATCCCGACGTTCGGGCTGCTCGCCTCCTCGGTACGACCGGAGAACGACGTCAAAACGTCTGGTTGGTGGAAGATCTTCTACGACCCCAGCTTCACGCTCGACAACTACGAGTCGGTGCTCTCGTCGTCGCCGTCGGGCGGCAACCTCGGTCACTTCTTCTTCAACTCGTTGAAGATCACCGTGCCAGCCGTGATCATCTCGGTCGGCATCGGCGCGTTGGCCGCCTACGCGTTCTCGTGGATGAAGTTCAAGGGTCGTGATTGGCTGTTCGTTATCGTCGTGGCGATGCTCGTCGTGCCGTTGCAGATGGCGATCATCCCGTTGTTGCGGCTGATCACCGGCGGCGTCCACATCGGCACCTTCACGATCTTCCCCTACCTCCACCTCAACAACAAGGTCGCTGCCGTTTGGGTCGCCCACACGTGTTTCGGGCTGCCGTTCTGCATCTTCATCCTCAAGAACTTCGTGTCGTCGTTGCCGAAGGAGATCATCGAGGCCGCCCGCGTCGACGGAGCCGGTCACCTCACCGTGTTCCTCCGGCTGGTGATGCCGCTGTCGGTGCCGGCGCTCGCCTCACTGGCGATCTTCCAGTTCATGTGGATCTGGAACGACCTGCTGATCGGCATCGTGTTCGCCGGCCCCCAGAACCGGCCGGTTGTCGCCAAGCTCGTCGAGGTCTCCGGCACGTACGGTCAGTCGTGGCACCTGCTCACCGCGGCCGCGTTCGTGTCGATGGCCGTGCCGCTTGTCGTCTTCTTCGCGCTCCAGCGGTACTTCGTGCGAGGGTTGCTCGCCGGAGCGGTCAAGGGATGACGACGAGCGACTCGCCGGAGCGGAACCGATAGCTGGTCGCGTCGCGAACGTCCGTGCCGAGATCGCGATCGCCGGCCTGACCGCGATCGTGTTCTTCCCGGTCGTCGTCGCGGTGGTCGTCCTGGCGCGGCCGACGTGGTACCCGACTGGCGACATGGCGCAGGCCGAGCTCCACGTGCGCGGGTTCTGGTCGCACCCGCCGCTGGTCGGCGCCGCCGGGCGGATCCAGAACGTCGACGGTGTGCAGGGTTCGCACCCGGGGCCGGCGTTGTGGTTGGCGATCTGGCCGGTCTATGCCGCGCTCGGGTCGAGCAGCTTCGCGCTCGTGGTCAGCGTCGCGAGCGTCCATCTCGTGACGCTCGCGCTCGCCCTGTGGCTCGCATGGCGGCGCGGTGGGCCTGCGTTCGCCGTCGTCCTCGCCGCGTGCCTCGCGTTCGTCGTGCGGGCGGGTGGGTCGAGCGTGTTCACCGAGCCGTGGAACCCGTGGATGGGCCTGCTGCCGTTTCTCGTGTTCGTGCTCGCGTCGTGGTGTCTGCTCGAGCGCGACCTGTGGGCGGCACCGCTGGCGGTGGCAGCCGGTACGTACAGCATCCAGGCCCACGCCGGCTACCTGCTGGTCGTCGTCGGGATGCTCGCGGTGGTGACGGTCACGGTGGCCCGGGGGATGTGGCGCGACGATCGGCGCCGACTCGCGGTGTGGGCCGGCTGGGCGATGCTCGCCGGGGTGGTCGCCTGGTTGCCGCCACTCGTCGACCAACTGCGCCGCTCACCCGGCAACGTGTCGATCCTGATCGACAACTTCCGCTACCCCGATGGTCCCTATCTCGGGTTCGGTGACGTCGCCGAGATCGTCGTCGTCCAGCTCAACTTGTTCGGACCGTGGGTGTTCGGTCCCGGGCGCGACTCGTTCGGTGCCGTCGCCGTCGTCGGGTTCGTCGGGCTGCTCGTGCTGTGGGGGTTGGCGGTCCGGTCGGCCCGAACCCGTCACGCCGCGCCCGAGCTACGGGTCCACGCGATGCTCGGCGTCGCCTGGCTGCTCGCCGTCGTGTCGATCGCACGCATCTTCGGGGTGTACTTCGAGTACACGGTGCGGTGGCTCTGGTTGCTCACCGTGCTCGTGATCACCGCGTCGGTGTGGACGCTGTGGCGCGGCCGCAGCGAGTCGGGCGCGCACCGGGCACTCATCGCCCTCGCTGCGATCCCGATCGCCGTCACGATCGTCGGCACGGTGCAGTTCGCGACCCGTGCCGAACCGACCGGCGCCAACGACAGCCGGATCGTCGGCGGGCTGCTGCCCGAGGTCGTCGACGATCTCGATCGTTCGCAGCGTTACCTCCTGCGATGGTGGGACCCGACCGTGCTGGGCGCGACGGGCTTCGGAACCGTGCTCGAACTCGAGCGCCGCGGCTTCACGGTGGGTGTCGACCTGCAATTCGCGGCGGCCGCGCTGCCGCATCGCGTGCAGCCGGAGGCGAGCGCTTCGGCAGTGCTCTACCTCGTGATCGGGGAGGTGTCGATCGAGCGCGCCCGCCAGACGCCGGGGCTCGTCGAGCTCGGTGGGTTCGAACCGCGAGACGCTGCCGGCCGGGAGCGGTCAGCCGAGCTGCGGCGCGAGATCGAACGCCAGCTCACCGCGGCCGGCCAGGGTGACCGCATCGCCCTCCTCGACGCCTACTACGGCCAGGCCCAGCTCCTGTTCAACGAACCGGTGCCTCCTCCCGGAGTGCTCGAGCTGCTGGGCGAGTACATTGACCTCAGGCAACCAGCGGTGATGTTCAGGGCCCAACCGGGCACGCCCGTCCTACCCCTGTGAGGTGATCCTGATGATCGACTCTGATATCGAGCTCGCCCGGCGAGCGATCGCCCTCCTCGACCTGACCGACCTGACCGACGACGCGTCGGTAGAGGGCATCGACCATCTCTGCGAGCGGGCAGCGCGGCACGGCACGGCCGCCGTGTGCGTGTGGCCAGACTTCGTCGCCCAATCGGTCGCGGCGCTCAACGGCACGAACGTGCTGGTCGCGACCGTCGTGAACTTCCCGTCGGGCGACGATCGGGCGCACGCTGTGCGGGTGCTCACCGACTGCGCGCTCGACGACGGGGCCGACGAGATCGACGTCGTGCTGCCGTACCGGGCGTGGCTGGCCGGCGACGAACGGCGCGCCGCCGACGTGATCGATGGTGTCAGGGACGCGGCCCGCGAGGCTCGCATGAAGGTGATCCTCGAGACCGGAGCGCTCCCCGACATCGGCTCGATCGAGCGTGCAGCGCGGTTCGCGATCGATCATGGCGCGGACTTCATCAAGACCTCGACCGGCAAGATCCAGGTCTCGGCCACACCCGAAGCAGCGGAGACGATGCTCCGCGTGATCGCCGCGACCGACCGACCGGTCGGGATCAAGCCGTCCGGTGGCATCCGTACGATCGCCGACGCGGCGCAGTACCTGGCGCTCGCCGACGAGATCATGGGACCCGGTTGGGCAACCCCCGCCACGTTCCGGTTCGGCGCCAGCGGAGTGCTCGACGCGCTGGTGGCCGCGCTCGACGGGCGCGTGCTCGAGCCGGCCGATTCGTCGAGCTACTGACGCCTGACTGTGCTGCCACAGGAGGTCATCCGGCGCAAGCGCGACGGCGGCGAGCTGGCGGCCGCCGAGATCGAGCAGTTCGTGGCCGGGCTCGTGAACGGCGCGGTGTCGGAGGGGCAGGCGGCGGCGCTGGCGATGGCGATCTACTTCAACGGGATGGTGCTCGCCGAGCGGGTGGCGCTCACGCTGGCGATGACGCGCAGCGGCGTGGTGCTGTCGTGGGACGACCTCGACGGACCCGTGGTCGACAAGCACTCCACGGGTGGTGTGGGCGACACGGTGAGCCTGATGCTGGCGCCGGCAGTCGCCGCGTGCGGTGCGTTCGTGCCGATGATCTCCGGGCGCGGCCTGGGCCACACCGGCGGGACGCTCGACAAGATGGGATCGATCCCCGGGTATGACGCGGTACCGGCTCGTGAGACGTTTCGTCGCGTCGTGCGTGACGTCGGCTGCGCGATCATCGGCCAGACCGACGATCTGGCGCCCGCCGACAAGCGCCTCTACGCGATCCGCGACGTGACGGCCACCGTCGAGTCGGTGCCACTCATCACCGCGTCGATCCTGTCGAAGAAGCTCGCCGCCGGACTCGACGGGCTGGCGATGGACGTGAAGTTCGGGAACGGCGCGTTCATGGCGAGTCGCCAGGACGCCCAGGAACTGGCCGACGCGCTCGTCGAGGTGGCCGTCGGTGCCGGACTGCCGACCCGCGCGGTGTTGACGGACATGAACCAGCCGCTGGCGTCGGCGGCGGGCAACGCCGTCGAGGTCGTGTACGCGATCGACTACCTCACGGGCGCCAGGCGCGAACCCCGGATGCACGACGTCGTCGTGACGCTCGGCGCCGAGATGCTGGTGCTGGCGTCGCTGGCGACCGATGCCGCCGACGGGCGGACGAAGATCGAGCGTGCCCTCGACGGCGCGGCGACGGAGAAGTTCGCCGCGATGGTGACGGCGCTCGGTGGGCCGGAGGACCTTGTTGAATTCCCTGGCCGACATCTCGAGCGCGCCGACGTCGAGGTGGCGGTGACGCCCGAGCACCCGGGCCGCGTGTCGGCGATCGACACCCGTGCCGTCGGTCTCGCCGTGGTCACGCTCGGCGGCGGCCGGACACGGCCGCAGGACCCGGTCGATCCCGCCGTCGGGCTGACCCAGCTCGCCGAGATCGATGCCGACGTCGGTGCCGATCGCCCGCTGGCGATCGTCCACGCCCGCAATGCGGAACAGCTGGAGCTGGCGACGCAGCAGGTACGCGCCGCCTACACCGTCCACGCCTGACCCGGGTTAACTTCGGACCAATGGCCACCGACGGTGAAGGCACGGTCCACGTGGTCGACGACGGCCCGGTGCGGGTCGTCACGATCGACCGTTCCGAGCGCCGCAACGCGGTCGACGCCGCGACTGCGGCGGCACTGCTCGCCGCGTTCGAGGCGTTCGACGCCGACGACACGTCGCACGTCGCGGTGCTCACCGGCGCGGGCGGGTACTTCTGTGCGGGCGCCGACCTGAAGGCGATCGCGGGTGGCCAGGGACGCCCGGTGGAGATCACCGACGACGGGCCCGGGCCGATGGGACCGACCCGCCTGCGCCTCGGCAAGCCGGTGATCGCGGCGATCGAGGGTCCTGCCGTGGCCGGCGGCATCGAGCTCGCGCTGTGGTGCGACCTCCGGGTCGCGGCGTCAGACGCGGTGCTCGGCGTCTACTGCCGGCGGTTCGGCGTGCCACTCGTCGACCTCGGCACGATCCGGCTCCCGCGCCTCATCGGGCACAGCCGAGCGATCGACCTGATCTTGACCGGTCGTGGTGTCGACGGTGTCGAGGCCGAACGGATCGGTCTGGTGAACCGAGTCTGCGCACCCGGTGAGGCGCTCCGCATTGCGGTCGCGCTGGCCCATGAGCTCGCCGCGTTGCCCCAGCGGTGCATGCGCAACGATCGGATGTCCGCGCTCGAGCAATGGGACCTCGACGAGGCCGCCGCCATCGCCAACGAGGTCAAAGGGGGGCGTGACTCGATCGCCTCCGGTGAGACGCTCGACGGCGCCCGGCGGTTCGCCGCCGGTGCCGGCCGGAGCGGAACGACTGTGAAAGGAAGTCCGACATGACCGCTGCCGAACGACGCGCCCGATTCCACGAGTTGCATGCCAGCGACGGGATCTTCGTGATGCCGAACCCATGGGACGTGGGATCGGCCCGCCTGCTCGCCAGCCTCGGGTTCGAGGCGCTGGCCACCACGAGCGCCGGGTTCGCGTGGACGCTCGGCAAGAACGACATGACCGTCACCCGGGACGAGCTCGTCGCCCACGCGGCGGCGATGTCGGCGGCGACCGATCTGCCGCTCAACATCGACAGCGAGCGGTGCTTCGCCGACGACCTCGCCGGTGTCGCCGAGACGGTGACCATGCTGATGGACGCCGGTGCGGCCGGATGCTCGATCGAGGACTGGAACCCGGCGAACGACGCCATCGACGATCAGTCGCTGGCTGCCGAACGCGTCGCCGCCGCGGCCGAGGCGGCCCATGCCGGTTCGGATCCGATGGTGCTGACGGCGCGGGCCGAGAACCACATCCACGGAGTGCAAGACCTCGACGACACGATCAGCCGGCTCGTCGCCTACCGCGCCGCCGGCGCCGATTGCCTCTACGCACCGGGGCTCGCCGACCTCGACCAGATCCGACGCGTCATCGAGGCCGTCGACGCGCCGGTCAACGTGCTCGCCCTCCCCGGCGGACCGACCGTGGCCGCGCTCGGCTCGGTCGGCGTGCGGCGGGTCTCGACCGGGGGAGCGCTCGCCCGCGCCGCGTACGGCGCCCTGCTGGTCGGCGCCCGGGAGCTGGTCGACACCGGGACGTCCGAGTACTCCAGGGCGGGCGCCAGCCGGGCCGACCTGGCCGCGGCCTTCGCCTGAGGACAGGACTACCGTTCGTCGCATGCGCACCCAGTTGTTGATCGGCGACCAGTGGCGGGATGGATCGACCGGGCAGTGGATCCCGATCATCGATCCGGCGACGGGCGAGGAGTTCACGAAGATCGCCGCCGGCACGCCGGCCGACGCCGTCGCCGCGTGCGACGCGGCGGAGGTCGCCCAACGGGGGTGGGCGGCGACCGCGCCGCGGGTGCGCTCGGAGGTGCTGCGGAGCTGCTTCGAAGTGCTCATCGACCACACCCAGGAGCTCGCCGAGCTGATCGTGCGCGAGAACGGCAAGCCGATGGGCGACGCCAAGGGCGAAGTCGCCTACGCGGCCGAGTTCTTCCGTTGGAACGCCGAGGAGACGGTCCGCATCCACGGCTCGCTCGGCCTGGCGCCGTCGGGTGCCAACCGGATCATCGTGCACCATCCACCGGTCGGTGTGGTGGTGATGGTCACGCCGTGGAACTTCCCCGCCGCGATGATCACGCGCAAGTTGGCGCCGGCAATCGGTGCCGGCAACGCCGTTGTCATCAAGCCGCCCAAGGAGACGCCCCTCACCGCGCTGCGCATCGCCGACCTGCTCGGTGAGGCGGGCGTACCTCCGGGAGTCGTCAACGTCGTCCCGACGTTGGAGTCGGGCCCGTGGTTCGATGCCGCGGTCGACCATCGCGCGGTGCGCATGGTGTCGTTCACGGGATCGACCGAGGTGGGGCGGGTGCTGCTGCGCCGCGCGGCCGACCGGGTCTTGAAGGTCGTGATGGAGCTCGGCGGCAACGCCCCGTTCATCGTGTTCGCCGACGCCGATCTCGACGCCGCGGTCGAGGGGGCGATGGTCGCCAAGATGCGCCACTCCGCCGAAACGTGCACCGCCGCCAATCGGTTCTATGTCGAAGCGGCTGTCAGCGACGAGTTCACGGAGAAGTTCGCGGCCGCGATGGGGAACGTGAAGATCGGCAACGGCTTCGACGACGGCGTCACGTGCGGACCGCTGATCAACGCCGGTGCGCTCGAAACGGTCGACGGGCTGGTGAAGGCGGCCACCGGCGCTGGTGCGTCGGTCGCGCTCGGCGGATCACCAGCCGGCGGCCCTGGCTACTTCTACCTGCCGACCGTGCTGGGCGACGTCGAGCCAGACTCGCCGATCACCCGCGAGGAGATCTTCGGGCCCGTGGCGCCGGTGATCCCGTTCACCGACACCGACACGATGATCGACCAGGCCAACGACACCGAGCTCGGCCTCACCGGCTACGTCTACACCCGCGACCTCGCCAAGGGCCTACGCGTCTCCGAGCGCATCCAGGCCGGGATGATCGGCCTCAACCGCGGTGCGGTGTCCGATCCCGCCGCCCCGTTCGGCGGGATGAAGCAATCCGGTCTCGGCCGCGAGGGCGCCAGCGAGGGCATCTACGAGTTCTGCGAGACCCAGTACATCGCCACCTCCTGGTGACGAATAACTCCGTTCTGTCTGCTTCAGATGAACCCACGGGCCGTCTGAAGCAGACAGGTCGCGAGTGGAGACGTGCGCGCAGCCGACACACTGGGGCACATGGCGATCACCACGTTCGAATTGCGCGACCGCTTTGCGGCCGATCGGGGCGACATCGCGATCGGCGGGATGCACGCGATCGTGCGCACGATCATCGACCAGCGCCGGGCCGACCGCTCGGCCGGGCTGCGCACGGCGGGGCTGATCTCGGGGTACCCCGGTTCGCCGGTGGGCGGGCTCGACGCCGTGATCGGCCAGCAGCGCGCCATCCTCGACGAGCTCGACGTGCGGTTCGTCCCGGGGTTGAACGAGGAGCTCGGCGCCACGGCGGTCTGGGGTTCGCAGGTTGCCAACGTGATCGGTACCGGCAAGTACGACGGCGTGCTCGGCATGTGGTACGGCAAGGCACCGGGTCTCGACCGGGCGAGCGACGCGATCCGCGAGGCGAACTGGGTCG
>DASUEW010000516.1:0-4846 GCA_036274875.1 Ilumatobacteraceae bacterium | reverse complement strand
TCGGTCGTGACGAGCTCGATCGGCACGTCGGCGACTCAGAGCACCACGACGCTGCGGAGCACGTCGCCCTGCTCCATCTTGTGGAACGCATCCTCGACTTGATCGAGGGCGATCGTCTCCGACACGAAGCCGTCGAGGTCGAGCCGGCCCTGCCGGTACAGATCGATCAGCATCGGGAAGTCGCGCGAGGGGAGGCAGTCGCCGTACCACGACGACTTGAGCGAACCCCCACGCCCGAACACCTCGATGAACGGCAGCTCGATCGTCATGTCGGGCCGGGGGACACCGACCAGCACGACCGTGCCCGCGAGGTCGCGGGCCTCGAACGCTTGGCGGTACACCGCCGGGTTCCCGACCGCCTCGATGCACACGTCGGCGCCGTTGCCGTTGGTGACCGACTTGATGTACTCGACCGGGTCGGTGTCCTTCGAGTTGCACGTGTGCGTGGCGCCGAAGCCCTTCGCCCATTCGAGCTTTCGCCCGTCGATGTCGACGGCGACGATCGTGGCCGCGCCGGCGAGGGCAGCCCCGGCGATCGCCGCATCTCCGACACCGCCGCAGCCGAACACGGCCACCGAATCGCCACGGGTCACGCCCCCGGTGTTGATCGCCGCGCCGAGCCCGGCCATCACGCCGCAGCCGAGCAGGCCTGCTGCGGCCGCTGGCGCTGACGGATCGACCTTCGTGCACTGGCCGCTGTGCACGAGTGTCTTGTCGGCGAACGCGCCGATCCCGAGCGCCGGCGACAGCTCGGTGCCGTCGGTGAGCGTCATCTTCCGCGACGCGTTGAACGTGCTGAAGCAGTACCACGGGCGCCCACGCAGACACGACCGGCACGAACCGCAGACGGCGCGCCAGTTGAGGATCACGAAGTCGCCCGGCGCCACGTTCGTCACTCCAGCGCCGACCGACTCGACGACGCCGGCCGCCTCGTGTCCGAGCAGGAACGGGAAGTCGTCGTTGATGCCACCCTCGCGGTAGTGCAGGTCGGTGTGGCACACCCCGCACGCCTGGATGGCGACGACGGCCTCGCCCGGCCCTGGATCGGGGATCACGATCGTCTCGATGCTGACCGGCTCGCCCTTGGCGCGGGCGATCACTCCTCGTACTTCCTGCGACATAGCCGCCGAACGTACCCCACCCACCGCCAACCCCCCGAACTGTCTGCTTCAGACGCGGCCACGGGCCCAATGAAGCAGACAGGTCCGGGGGTGCTGTCGAACTGTCTGCGTCAGATGGCGCCCTGGGCAATCTGAAGCAGACAGATCCGGGGGGTTAGAACAACCGCAGGTCTTCGGGGTGGAGGCCGCGGAGCTCGTCGTAGTCGACTTCGACCCAACGGAACCCGCGCGACTCGGCGAGCACCCGCGCCTGTGGCTTGATCGATTGGGCGACGAACATCCCGCGTACCTCGCCGAGTGACGAGTCGAGCTGCAGGCGTTCGACGTAGCGGGCGAGTTGCTCCACCCCGTCGATCTCGCCGCGGCGCTTGACCTCGACGGCGACGACCTGGCCTGATGCGTCGCGGCAGACGAGGTCGATCGGACCGATCGCCGTCGGATACTCGCGCCGTACGAGCGTCAGACCGACTTCGATCGCATGTGGTGATGCCGCCAGGAGCACCTGGAGGTGCGCCTCGACGCCGTCCTTCTGCAGCCCCGGATCCTGGCCGAGGTCCGACGCCACGTCGGAGATCACCTCGTGCAGCGTGATCGTCAACGTCTCGCCCTTCTGGTTCGTGACGACCCACCGATCGGGCGTGACCACGAGCATGTTCGGTGCGTTCATCCAGTTGAGAGGCTTGTAGGCGCCACCGTCGGCGTGGACGGCCACGCACCCGTCGGCCTTGAGCATGATCAGCCGCGTCGCCTCGGGGAGGTGGGCGGACAGCCGACCCGTGTAGTCGACCGTGCAACGAGCGATCACGAGGCGCACGCGCCCGAAGCTATCCCTCGTTCGACGCGACCGGCCTCGACGCGACCGGCCTCAGCGCGACTGGACGTGGTCGCGCATGCGCTTCTGGATCAGCTCGCGGCGCTGCTGGAGCTCGCGGTACGTGAGCCCGTCGATCGACGAGTCGAGCCCGAAGCCGGCCTTGACGCCGTCGAGGTCGAGCTGCATCGATCGGGGGTCGATGCCGAGATCGCGCCCCAACTGTTCGCCGTGCCGCACCGCGAACGTCATCGAGATGTTGGCGATCTCGGCCAGCAGGTCGAGGTCGGGCGCCAGCCGGGCGATCGCGCCGTCGAGGAACACCATGTTCTTGACGTAGAGCATCAGCTCCTTCGGCATCCGGGCGCCGTAGCCGAGCAACGCCTTGACGACGCGCTGGACCTCTTTGACCATCTCCTCGCCGGTCAGCGTGGTCGGGTCGATCGGGGTCTGGTCGAGGCGCAGGTCGCGGATGACGGCGTCGAGGTCGGTGTCGGCCGGGAGCGCGCCAAGGTCGCGCAGCGCCGCCATCTGCCCCTTCACGTCGTTGGTGGTTGCGGCCACCATCATCCGGAGGAACGCCAGCCTTCGATCGCCGGTCAGCCGCCCGACGATCCCGAAGTCCAGCAGCGCCGTCCGTCCGTCGAGGAGCACGAACAGGTTGCCGCCATGCAGGTCGCCGTGGAAGATGCCGTGAATGAGCGCCCCTTCCATGAAGGCGATCATCCCCGTGCGGATCACGGCCTCGGTGTCGATCCCGGCGTCGCGCATGCCCGTGGCATCGTCGAAGCTGAACCCAGACACTCGCTCCATCACGAGGACCCGACGCGTCACGAGTTGCGGATGGGGCCGTGGCACGACGTAGCCGTCCTGGCCCAGGTCATGCAGGACAGCGGCGATGTCGAGCATGTTGGCCGCTTCCATGCGGAAGTCGAGCTCCTCGACGATCGTCTCGGCGAACAGCTCGACGAGCGCGGGTGGGTTGGCCAGCGCGGCGACCGGGATGCGGCCGACGAGGTGGGGCGCGAGCCACGCCATGACGCGCAGGTCGTGGCGGACGAGACGGTCGACGGCGGGCCGCTGGACCTTGACGACGACGTCTTCGCCGGTGCGCAGCCGCGCCGCGTGGACTTGGGCGATCGAAGCCGCGGCGAGTGGTGTGCGATCGAACGACTCGAACACGTCCTCGAGTCGTGCGCCGAGATCCTCCTCGACGGTTCGTCGCACGTCGTCGAACGCCTCGGCGGGGACCTGGTCACGGCACTTCTTGAACTCGTCGACCAGTTCGGGCGGGAACAGCCCTTCGCCAGACGAGATGATCTGGCCGAGCTTGATGTACGTCGGCCCGAGTCGTTCGGCGGCCAGACGCAGCCGGCGTGAGATGTCGCTGCGGCTGGCTTCGACGGACGGGTACTGACGGCGACGCCGACGCCACAACCAGGGGGCGAGCGCGACGGTGAGCCGGGCGATGACGGTGATCACGCGGCGGCCGGGCGGGATCCGTGTGGGCCGTGTCAACTGCGGCACCTCGGCCTTGGCGTGGGCGCGAAGTCGTGCCGCGCCCTGGAGCCAGGTCGTCTCGTCGCGGTCGACGATCCACGGGGCGTGTTCCGTGAACGCTGCCCACGCGCAGTCGGCCGGATCCGTCATGGCCCCATGATGCCGGGATGTGATGCGGATCGCGCCCACGCCACGGCCTCCCGACCTCGAGGTGGCCGACCTCAAGCCGACCTCAAGCCGACCTCAAGGTGGCCGGCGTCAAGGTGGCCAGCCTCAAGGTGAATGCCGCCCAGGCCGATGACCATGCATGGCGTCGGTCACGATCTTCACAGCTGCCGAGCTGGCGGTGCTCACGTCGATGCTCGTCGTCCTGCTCCGCAAGCGTGCGGCGCAGCTGTGCGCGTCCACGCTCGAGCGCTGACGTCCTGCGAACCCGCGAGGCACCTATATCGCGGTCAGCCAGGCAACCGCCGCCGCTAGTGTTCGCCCTGTTCGCGCAAACCTTCGACCGTGCGCGGACGACCTGGGTGGATCGAATGTATTACGTCACGGACACTGCGCTGTCCACACGCTTTCCGATCTATACGCGCGCGAACGTCGGCGAGGTGTTCCCCGACCCCGTCACGCCATTGACCAGCGACACAGCGCTGTGGCTGGCCGAGCTCGGTTGGCGCGACGCGTGGGCGCGCATCGGGGCGTTCGACCTCGACGAGTTCCCAGACGACCAGTTCTGCCAGCTCGGCGTGCTCGGTGGGTACTGCTACCTCAACGCGTCGCTGATTCGGCTGTTCGGCGAGCGGGCGCCGGGTCTGTCGTGGCGCGCGATGGACGCGCAGTTCTTCGGCGTCCAGCCCGGCATCCCCGACTACGAGGAGCAGCCGGGCGACCGGCGGCCCGACCTGACGGCGAAGATCGGCGAGACCTTCTCCTGGGTGTTCGGGCAGACCAAGATCACCGATCTCGCCCGCCTGACCGATCACCGCACGATGACGATCGAGCTGCGCGCTCGCCGCCCCGACCTCACGACGATGTCCGAGCGCCAGCTGTGGGAGCGGTTCGAGCATCTCCTGCCGGTGCACCGCGAGCTGTTCGCCGAGCATCTGTTCACGACGTACATGGCATCCGTGCCGGCCGGGATCATCAGCACCGTGGCGGATGCGGTCGGGCGGTCGGATCTCGTCTTGGCGGTCCTGAGCGGCCTCGGTGACGTCGACTCGGCCGCGCCGAGCCACTCGATGTGGAAGCTTTCGCGTCTCGACCGCCGCAGCGACGAGTTCGTCGATGGCTTCGCCCGCTTCCTCTTCGACTTCGGAAGTCGCGGTCCGAACGAGTGGGAGGCACGATCGCCCACCTGGGAGACCCGGCCGGGGCTGGCGATCGCCGCCATCGACCGGATGCGGCTGGCACCTCAATC
>DASUEW010000515.1:0-9853 GCA_036274875.1 Ilumatobacteraceae bacterium | reverse complement strand
CTGCGGATCTGAGAGCAGCCGCTTCAATTCCTGGATGTCCGCCAGGATGAAGTCGAACAGCTCCGATCCGGACTGTTTGCGGATGTCGCGCCTCATGGCGGCGACCGAGGCGACGGTGCGCGCGATCAACTGGTCGACGATGGCCGGGTCGGTCTCGATCGGGGCAGCCGCGCCGCCAGCCGGCGGCACTCCGGGGCCCTCGTCCGGGGGCGACGGGATGAAGTCGCCGCGGTCGACGATGGTCTGCAGCGCGTCCCCGATCAACGGATCGGACCTTCCCAGGCCATCCACGAGACGTGCGCGGCTTGCCGGCGACGCCAGCTCGCGGGTGACGTCGACGAACATCCGCCCCGCGGCCTCGTGCATGGGTCGGCCCGCGGTCAGCTGCCACACGGAGATCCCCAAGGGTTTCATGGGGTCGGTCATCATCTGCTGATGGCCGACGGAGACGTAGACGTGGTTCTCGCCGTCGCTCGCCGCAGGGATGGGGAACAGCGTGGTGATCGGCCGGCTCTGGACGATCTGGATGTCGTCGTCGACCAGGCACCACTCGATGTCCTGAGGCTGGCCGAAGTGGGTTTCGATGCGCCGGCCCAGTTGCACGAGCCGCACGATCTGCGCATCCGTCAACGCAGGCTGCTCCTGCCGATCTGGGTCGACCGGCAGCAGCTGCGTCCCGCCTGCCGGCGACGCGCGGATGGCACGTTGCTTGGCGGCGATCCTCTTGGCGACGACGTCGCCACCGTCGCGCACCTTGAAGACGTCCGCGTCGACCAGGCCCGAGACCAGCGCCTCGCCCAAGCCGAAGCTGGCCTCCACAGACGAGACCCTCCGGTTGCCCGTGAGCGGGTCGGCGGTGAAGAGCACGCCGGCCGCCTGCGCGAAGACCATCTGCTGCACGACCACGGCCATGTGGACCTTGCGGTGGTCGATGCCGTGCCGCTTGCGATAGATGACGGCCCGCTCGGTGAAGAGCGAGGCCCAGCACCGGCTGATGTGCTGGAGGATCGCGGCGAGGCCCACGACGTTCAGGTACGTGTCGTGCTGGCCCGCGAACGAGGCCGTCGGCATGTCCTCGGCCGTCGCGCTGGATCGCACGACGTAGGCAGCGTGCTCGCCGAGCTGGGCGAGCGCGCCGGTGATGGCCGCGGTCAGATCGTCAGGGATCGCGATCGATTCGATGGTCCGGCGGATCTCCGCGCTGAGCGCGCTGATGGCCTCCCCGTCATCCGGGCTCAGGCGCGCAAGCTGATCGAGCCGCTCGCCGACCGACGGTGCATCCGCCGTGATCCGCCGGAAGGCGTCCGTCGTCACGCAGAAGCCCACCGGCACGCGGATGCCTTCGATCCGCGACAGCGATCCCAGGTGCGCGCCCTTGCCACCGACGACCGCAACCAGCAGCTCGTCGACCTCTTCGAGACCCAACACGTAGTGCTCGATCATTGCGCTAGCTCCGAAGCCGCCGTGCTCCGTCGCGCGGCTCATCCGCATAGCCCGCGAGCAGGCTCGCCAGCTCGCGCGGCCGGCTCAGTGCGACACAGTGGCCGGCGGCGATCTCATCGGGAACGATGCCGAGGCGCTCGGCCACCATCCGTCGCATGAACTCGGCTGGAAAGAACCGATCCTCCGTGCAGACGATGAACTTCGTGGGCACGGCTGGCCATGCGTCGAGCGGCCACGGGTTGTTGTATGCCGTCTCCGACTCGGAGCGCTCGTTGCTCATCGCCTCGTCGGCGAGGGCCCGAGGCACGTCGTGGTAGAACGCGACGTACGGGTCGTCGCTCCCGGTCAAGCCACCGTCGATCTGCGACTGCTCCGCAACGGCTTGCCGGTAGCCGGTGTTCTCCCACCACGCAGCGGGGGCCTCGCCCGGGGCCGGGATCATCGCGGCCACGAGAACGAGCACGTCGACGGGAACCCGATCGGCCACCAGCGGTGCGGTGAAGCCACGGTACGACTGACCGACGACGATCAGATCACGCCGATCATCGATCGCGTCGACGACGGTGTCGGCGTAGTCGAGCAGGCTTGCCGTGTCGTCGTCACAGGGCAAGTCGGGTGCGACCGTCTGGTGGCCGAGCCCGCGCATCTCTCGCTCCACGAGGTGCCAGTACCAACCCACGTCGCCGCCGCCGTGGATGAACGCGAACGTCGCCATCGCTCACCTCCCTGCAGCTCGGCCGGCGGGTCACGGCGTCGCCTCCGCCCGATGAACGAGCGCGGCAGAAACGCCGGTACGCGGACAGCAACGTATACCGCGGGCTCAGGCGTCTCGCCGGACGGGCACACCCGGCGCAAAGTCGGAGGGGTTCGATCGCGGATGCCTGCGGACGTATTCTGCGGACGACAACACACTCCCTGGGGGAACACCATGCCACTCGACCCTGCCGCCCAAGCCGTACTCAACCTGCTCGAAGAGGCGGGAGGTCCGCCGCTCGAGGAGCAGACGCCAGAAGAGGCGCGGGAATTCATCAAGGGGCTCGCGGCGCTCGGCGGCGAGGGTGCAGCCGTCGCTTCGGTCGACGAACGCGACGTCGGAGGCGTGCCGGCTCTGGTCATCACGCCAACCGGCGACGGCCCGTTCCCGGTGCTCGTGTGGATCCACGGCGGTGGTTGGGTGATCGGCAGTGCCATCGATTCACAAGCGACCGCCCGCGACCTGGCGGCCGGCGCCGGCTGCATCGTCGTGTCGGTCGACTACCGCCTCGCCCCCGAGCACAAGGCGCCGGCCGCCCTCGACGATTGCATCGCCGCGACACGATGGGTGCTCGACCACGCGAGTGAGCTGGGGGGCGACCCGAGCAGGGTGGCGGTCGGCGGCGACTCGGCTGGAGGCAACCTCTCGGCGCTCGTTGCGCTCGAGTTCGGCGACCGGTTGTGCTACCAGGTGCTGGTATACCCGGCGACCGACCTGTCGATGGCTGGGCCCCACCCGTCACTCGACGAGAACGCCGATGGATATCTGTTGACGAAGGCCGCGATGCGATGGTTCATCGATCATTACCTCGTCGATTCGGGGATCACCAGCGACGATGTGCGCGTGTCGCCGCTGAACGCTCCCGATGCGGCGCTGAGACGCACGCCGCCCGCGTTCGTGCTGACCGCCGAGTTCGATCCGCTGCGTGACGAGGGCGAGGCATACGCCGATCGGTTGCGCGCCGCAGGGGTCGATGTGACGCACCGCCGGTTCGACGGGCAGATCCACGCGTTCTACTCGATGCCTCTCGCCATACCCGCCAGCGTCGAAGCGCTCGCCCAGACCACCGAACTGCTCGCCAAGGCGTTCGTCTGACCACACGCGTGACCGCACGCGCACGAGCCCGCCCCGACTGACGGAGCGGGCTCGTGTTGGGTTCATCGGGGGCCGGGCGGGCAGCCCACGTGAACCACGTTCTCAGCGGTCGAGCTTGTCCTTGACAGCGTCGACGGCGTCGCCGACCTTGTCCTTGGCGTGCTCGGCCTTCTCCTTGACAGCGCTTCCCGCCTGGTCGAGCTTGCCTTCGCGCTCGAGGTCCTTGTCGCCGGAAAGCGTGCCGGCGGCCTCCTTGACGCGACCCTTGATGTCGTCGGCCTGCGATCCCATGATTCGTTTCCTCCGTCGTCGATGTGATTCCACCCGCTGAACCGACGATCCCCGGCTCCGGCGAGCGTCAAACGTCGGAGGTCGAACGTCACGTCGGTTGCGCCGCGGCGGCACAGCTCCTCGCACGACCACCAGTGATCGTATATGATCTGTGTGGCGTATCTCCGACAACGAGGGCCAGCGACAGGGCCAGCGACAGGGCCGGCGACTGGGCCGGCGACGAGGGCCAGAGAGGGGCGGATCAGCGATGTCGCAGTATGTGCATCTGGTGTTCAGTGACCCGCCCGCCGGAGTCAGCGACCACGAGTACAACGCGTGGTACGACGATCACGTGCAAGAGATCCTCGCCGTGCCGGGCTTCGAGTCCGTCCGCCGGTACGCGATCTCGCCGGTGGTCGGATCGGAGGGCTCGGGTGGTTTCCGGTTCCTCGCCATGTACGAATTGAGCTGCGAGCCGGCGGAGGCGATCGCCGCGCTCGAGTCACACGGCCTCGGTTCGGCCGACTCCTACATCGAGCTGAAAGACGACACGGCGTCGAATGACGCCAACCAGCTCGACGCCGGCGCCGGCGGCCCGTTACCACTCCCCGACTGGTTCGCCGGGGTCCGCTTCGGATCGTGGAACTGCACCGCCACCGGCGACACGATCACACTCCGGCCCTGAGCGCCCGCAATCATCGACCACCCAGGAGAAGTGATGGCCCACAACCTCTACCTCGTGTTCAGCAAGCCGCCGACGGGGGTGTCGCCCGAAGAGTTCCACAAGTGGTACGCGGATCACGCCCAGGAGAACATCGAGTCACCGCGCTTCGCGAGCGCCCAGCGCTATGAGGTGCGCCGGATCGTCGCCGGCGTCGAGGATCCCTCGCACACCCATCTCGCGGCCTACGAGTACGACGGCACCTACGACGAGTGGCGCGACCACCTCTCGGGCCGCTTGCAGTCGGGCGAGATCGTGCTGCCGGAGTGGTTCCGTGAGATCCCGTTCGAGAGCTTCGACTGCGCCCCGGTCGGCGGCCGGCTCATCCCACAGGGGCGCTGACACCCGGTGCCCGATCCGCACGCATCGCGCGCGCTCGACGCGGGTTCCGACGGCATCGGGGGTACGCGGCTCGGCAGCGTCGGTGTGTGGATCGGGGGCTACGGACCGCCCGCCGCGGTCGACGTCGACATCGTCGGCGAGATCGAGGCACTCGGCTTCGGCGCATTCTGGTTCGGCGAGGCGCCCGGCGGTCGGGAGCCGTTCGTCCGTGCGACCACCCTCCTCGCCGGCACCGAGCACATCGTCATCGCCACTGGTGTCGCCAGCATCTGGGGCCGTGACGCGATGGCGATGAGCGCCGCCGGGCGCACCATCGGCGAAGCGTTCCCCGGACGGTTCGTGCTCGGCATCGGCGTGAGCCACCCGCCGGCGGTGGCGATGCGTGGGAGCAGCTACCGCCGACCGCTCGCGTTCATGCGCAGCTATCTCGAGCAGATGAGCTCGCTTGAGCAACCGTCGCCGGCACCCGCCAAACCGGTGCCGACCTTGATCGCTGCCCTACGGCCCAGGATGCTGGAGCTGGCGGCACAGTCGGCCGACGGCGCCCACCCGTACTTCGTGCCGGTCGAGCACACCAGGCGGGCGAGAAAGATCCTCGGCCCGGCCCGGCTGCTCGCACCCGAACTGGCGGTCGTGTTCGAGCGCGACCCCGTCGAGGCCCGCCGGCTGGCCAGGGTCCACACGTCGAGCTTCTACCTCGGCGCGCCGAACTACGTCGAGAACCTCCGGTGGTTGGGGTTCACCGACGACGACATGGCCGGCGGTGGTTCAGACCGACTGGTCGACGCGATCGTTGCGTGGGGCGGCGAGGATGCGATCAGGCATCGGGTTGGCGAGCACCTCGACGCGGGAGCGGATCACGTGTGCATCCAACCCGTGACGGACGGGACGTCGCTCACCCCGATCGAGCTTCTCCGCCGCCTCGCCCCGGCGCTGGTCGACGCATGAGCAGCGTGCCGGCGATCCGAGTCGGCTTCATCGGCCTCGGCGTGATGGGATACCCGATGGCGGGCCACCTCGCCGCCGCAGGGCTCGCCGTGACCTGCTTCGACACCGATCCGGCGATGCGCGACCGGATGCGTGACACATGGCCGGCGGCCCGCGTGGCCGACGACGTGGCGGCCGTCGGAGCCGCGAGCGACGTGGTGATCACGATGCTCCCGGACGGACAGCGGGTCCGAGAGGTCGCGCTCGACGCCGGGGGGCTCGTCGACTCGATGGCATCGGGCTCGATCCTGCTCGACTGCTCGTCGGCGCAACCGTGGCTCACGCTTGGGACCGCTCGTCAAATGGCCGGCAACGGGATCGCGATGGTCGATGCGCCGGTCTCGGGCGCGCAATGGGGTGCCGAGGCCGCCGAGCTCGTGTTCATGGTCGGTGGCTCGGATTCCGACGTCGATCGGGTAGGTCCGCTGCTCGGCCTGCTCGGGCGGGCAACGTTCCACGTCGGCCCGATCGGCTCGGGCCACGTCATGAAGAGCATCAACAACGCGATCACCGCGATGACCTTTCTCGCCACCGCCGAGGGACTCGTGCTCGGCACCCGAGCCGGCCTCGATCCGGCAGCGATGAACGCGGTGCTCAACGAGTCGACCGGCGGATCGTGGATCACCGCGAACCACATCGAGCCTCGGATCCTGAGCCGCACGTTCGACGATCCGTTCCGACTGGAGTTGATGCTCAAAGACGTCGCCATCGCGACCCAGCTGTCCCGCGACCTCGGTCTGCCGCTGCCGTTCATCGCGCTGTGCGAGAGCCTCTATCGTGCGGCCGATCGCCACGCCGGTCCGGGACGCAGCCTCAGCGAGCTCGTACGGTGGGTCGAACACCTGACAGGAGTCGAGATCAGACCCGGTGGCGCGGAGACATAGGATCCTATACGATTCTGCCTCGCAGGCGTCGGGAAGGCCAACGACGAGACATGACCACCAAAGCGACAAAAGCGCCGAAGACTGTCGAGGTCGGGCCCGGCAGCCCACGCTCGAAGGCCGACCACGCCTACACGATGATCCGTGAGCGGATCCTCTCCGGAGAGCCGAAACCCGGCAAGCGGCTGGTCATCGAACAACTCGCCCGCGAGCTCGACATCAGCGCCGTGCCGGTGCGCGAGGCGATCAGGCGCCTCGAGGCCGAGGGGTACATCACCTACACCCGCAACATCGGGGCGACGGTCGGGTCGATCGATCTCAGCCGCTACCCCGAGACGGTCGAGGCGCTCGCGGTGCTCGAGGCCGCGGCGACGGCGTTCGCGATGCCGCACCTGACGCCCAGCGACCTGGCCGCGGCGCGTCGCGTCAACGACGACATGCGCCGCAGTGTCGAAGCCCTCGAGCCCGACCGGTTCACCCAGATGAACCACCAGTTCCACGAGACGCTGTACTGCAAGTGCCCGAACGCCCACATCCTCGACATGGTCAACAGGGAGTGGATCCTGCTCGGCACGACACGGCGGTCGGCGTTCTCGTTCGTGCCCGAGCGGGCCATCGGCAGTGTGGCCGAGCACGAGAAGCTGCTCGAGCTGATCGAGTCCGGCCGACCCGCCGCTCAGGTCGAGGCGTTCGCGCGCGCCCACCGCATGCGCACCGTGCGGTACGTGCTCAGCCGGATCTCCGACGAGCGTGCGGACGCTCTCGACGCCGTCGACGACGACGTGCTGGCGTGAGGTTCCGATCGGACCCGGCCGCGATCCGCGGTTCGATCGCTCCGGTCGTCACGCCGTTCCGGTCCGACGGGGAGATCGACCACGACGGTCTGCGGGCACTCGTCGCATGGCAACTCGAGTCCGGCTCGCATGGCATCTCGCTCGGCGGTTCGACCGGCGAGCCGAGCGCTCAGACGGTCGCCGAGCGGATCGCCGCGATGCGCGTCGTCGCCGAGGTGGTCGCCGATCGGGTGCCGTTCGTCCCTGGCACCGGCTCGGCCAAGCTCGACGAGACGCTCGAGCTGACGCAAGCGGCGGTCGACCTCGGCGCCGACATCGCGCTCGTGATCACCCCCTACTACTCGCGGCCGACGCAGGAGGGCCTGTACGAGTGGTATGCGGCGGTCGCCCGGACGTTCCCCGACATGCCGATCGTGCTGTACAACGTGCCGATCCGCACCGCGGTCGACATCGCTCCCGAGACCGTCGCCCGCCTCCGTCGCGACCACGCGAACGTCGTCGGCATCAAGGAGACGACCAAGGACTTCGAGCACTTCTCGCGGGTCTTCCACCTCTGCGGTCGCGACACCCTCATGTGGTCGGGAATCGAATTGCTGTGCCTGCCATTGCTCGCCATCGGCGGCATCGGGTTCGTCAGCGCCGTCGCCAACCTGGCGCCGCGCGCCGTCGCCCAGATGTACGAACACTGGGTCGCGGGCAAGTTCGACGAGGCGCTCGAGATCCACTACGGGTTGCACCCGCTCGTCGACCTGATGTTCGTCGAGACCAACCCGGCGCCGATCAAGTCGGTGCTCGCCCGCAGCGGTCACATCGGCTCGCCGATGGTCAGACCTCCACTCGTCACACCGACCCTGGACGGAACGCGACGGATCGACCAGCTGCTGGCCGCCGGCGCCCCGATGCTCGAGGGCCACCTTGCCGATCTGGCGGCCACCGTCGCCAACTCGTCGTGAGCCACACCACTGCGGGGCGGCCGGGCCCCAACCTCTCGGAGGCCGTGATGCGCACCCTTCCTCGACGTTGTGACCACGTCGGCAGCCTGCTGCGCCCGGGCCAGCTGGCCGCGGCACGCCAGCGGTGGCGCGACGGCGAGCTCCCAGCCGACGAGCTGGCCGCGGTCGAGGACGACGCGATCCGCCACGTCGTCGAGCAGCAGCAACGTGTCGGACTGGCTGCGATCACCGACGGAGAGTTCCGCCGCGACTGGTGGCACCTCGACTTCCTCTCCGGCTTCGACGGGATCGAGCTCGGCGAGCGGCCACGCCCGGTCGGCTTCTCCGGTACCGGCGCCAACCCACCGATCTCGATCGTCACCGGCAAGATCAGCCACAGCCATCCGATCTTCGTCGACGCGTTCGCGTTCCTCGCTGCAACCATCGACAGGGTGACGGACGAGACGGCGAAGATCACGATCCCCGGCCCGGGGATGGCCTACCTCCAGGGCGGCCGGGCCGGTATCGACGAGACCGCATACCCCGACCTCGACGAGTTCTGGTCCGATCTGGTCGCCGCCTACCGCGAGGAGATCGAGGCGCTCTACGCAGCGGGATGCCGCTACCTCCAGATCGACGACGTCAGCTTCGCGTACCTCTGCGACGCCGACTTCCGCAAGGGTGCGACCGAACGGGGTGACGATCCCGACGCGATGATCCGCGCCGGCCGCGACGCGATGAATGCCGCGATCGCCGGGCGGCCCGACGACCTGCTCGTCACCACCCACATGTGCCGCGGCAACTTCCGCAGCCGCTGGGTCGCGAGTGGCGGCTACGAGCCGATGGCCGAGACCGTGCTCGGCGGCCTCGACGTCGATGCCTTCTTCATGGAGTTCGACTCCGAGCGGGCGGGTGGATTCGAGCCGTTGCGCTTCCTCCCGTCCGGCAAGACGGTGGTCCTCGGGCTGGTGACGACCAAGGTCGCCGACCTCGAGGACGACGACGAGATAGTGCGGCGCATCGACGAAGCGGCGACGGTGGTGCCGATCGACCAGCTCGCACTCAGCCCGCAGTGCGGATTCTCGAGCACCCATCACGGCAACGACCTCACCGAGGACGACCAGTGGCGCAAGCTCGACTTGGTCGCACGCGTGGCCGAACGAGTCTGGGGTGAGCGGTCGTGAGCGTCGTCGAGGTCGACTCACCAGAGTTCGCCGAGCTCATCGATCCCGCGGCCGAGCTCGAGTTCCTCGGCAACGGGTTCCAGTTCACCGAGGGCCCGGTGTGGAACCGGCGCGACGGCGCGATGTACTTCAGCGACATCCCCGGCGATGCCCGCTGGCGTTGGACTCGCGAGGCGGGCATGGAGCTCGTCGCCCAGCCGACGTTCAAGGGGAACGGGATGGCGTACGAGCTCGACGGCAGCCTGCTCGTGTGCGAGCAGGTGTCGAGTTGCCTCGTGCGGATCCGCCTCGACGGCAGCCGCGAGATCGTCGCGTACCACTACGAGGACCAGTACCTGAACAGCCCCAACGACGTCGTCGTGCGCGCTCGCGACGGCAGCATCTACTTCACCGATCCCGACTACGGACGATGGAACGACTGGATCGGCTGCAAGCGCGGGTTCGTGCGTG
>DASUEW010000514.1:0-5523 GCA_036274875.1 Ilumatobacteraceae bacterium | reverse complement strand
GGCGAAGCACTGACGACCACCGAGCTCATCGCCGAGCAGTACGTCGGAATCCGGCCAGCGCCTGGCTACCCGTCCCAGCCGGATCACACCGAGAAGGGCACGCTGTTCGATCTGCTCGACGCCGAGGCGCAGCTCGGCGTGCGGCTCACGGAGAGCTACGCGATGTGGCCGGGATCGTCGGTGTGCGGGCTCTACATCGCCTACCCCGAGAGCCGCTACTTCGGCATCGGCAAGATCGACCGCGACCAGGTGACCGACTACGCGAGTCGCAAGGGCTGGACGGTTGCCGAGGCCGAGCGCTGGCTCGCCCAGTCGCTCGACTACGACCCGACGCCTCCACTCGTCGACACGGCACTGGTGGCGTCAGGCACTCGTTGATCGGTCGAACCGGCGCGTGGCGAGCGTGGCGAACACGACGATCAGGCCGAACGACCACCCCAGCGTCCACCACACGTCGTTGCCGGTGTCGAGGCCGTTGTAGAGCGCCCGCGCCGCGTTCGTCACCTTCGTGAACGGATTGATGTCGGCGACCGGCTCGAGCCAGTCGGGCATCGTGGCCGGGTCGACGTACGCCGAGGACACGAACGTCAGCGGGAACATCCAGATGAACCCGGCCGAGTTGGCGGCTTCGACCGACTTGACGGAGAGCCCGATCAACGCCGCCACCCAGCTCAGCGAATAGCTGAAGAGCAACAGCAGGAGTGTCGCCATCGCGGCGCCGAGCAGGCTCCCCTCGAAGCGGAACCCGATCAGGAACGCGATCCCGAGCATCACGAAGAACGTGAAGATGTTGCGGACCAGATCGGACACCGTCCGGCCGATGAGCACGGCCGAGCGCGCCATCGGAAGCGACCGGAGCCGGTCGACGAGGCCCTTTTGGAGGTCTTCGGCGAGCCCGACGCCGGTGAACGACGAGTTGAACACGAGCGACTGGCTGAAGATCCCCGGCAACAGGAACTGGTCGTAGTCGTCGTAGCCGGCGACCTGGATCGAGCCGCCGAACACGTACACGAACAAGACGACGAACATGATCGGTTGGATCGTCGAGAACAGCAGCAACTCGATGTTCCGCGGCACGATCCGCAGATGCCGGCTGGCCTCCGTCCACGAGTCCTGCAAGGCGAGGTTGACCGTGCTCATCGCCTCGCCCCCACCTTCTCGACGACGTGCTCGATCGGTTCGTCTTCGACCGTGGCGTGCCCGGTGAGCGTCAGGAACACGTCGTCGAGCGTCGGCCGGCGGACCTCGACGTCGAGCACGTCGACGCCGGCATCGTCGAGCGATCGGATGACGCCGGGGACGACCCGGTTGCCAGACCGGATCGGGGCCGAGAAGCTGCGCCCACCTTCGTCGACGTCGACCGTGCCGGTGCAGATCGGTGCGAGCACCGCGATCGCCTTGTCACGGTCGCCGGCTTCGGCGATCTCGATGGCGATCCGGTCGCCGCCGATGCGGTCCTTCAACTCGTCGGGTGTGCCCTGGGCGATCACCCGGCCGTGGTCGATCACGACGATCCGTTCGGCGAGCCGGTCGGCCTCGTCGAGGTACTGCGTCGTGAGCAGGACCGTGGTGCCGTCGTGCTCGAGCTCCTCGATCAGGTCCCACATCGCCAGCCGGCTGCGCGGGTCGAGGCCGGTCGTCGGCTCGTCGAGGAACAGCACCGACGGGCGGGCGATCAGGCTCATCGCGATGTCGAGCCGGCGCCGCATGCCACCCGAGTAGGTCTTGACGACGCGGTCGGCGGCGTCGACCAGGTCGAAGCGCTCGAGCAGCTCGTCGGCACGTAGGCGACGATCGGGCTTGGGCATGTGGAACAGGCGGGCGACGTAGTTCATGTTCTCGCGACCGGTCAGCCGCTCCTCGACGGCCGCGTACTGACCGGTCAGACCGATGCACCGGCGCACACCGTCGGGATCGCGGCAGACGTCGATGCCATCGACCAGCGCGACGCCCTCGTCGGGACGCACGAGTGTGGTGAGCATTCGCACGATCGTGGTCTTGCCGGCCCCGTTGGGGCCGAGCAGCCCGTACACCGCGCCGTGCGGGACCACCAGATCGACGCCGTCGACCGCCGTCGTGGCGCCGAACCGTTTGACGAGGCGGCGCGTCTCCACTGCATGGGGGGACATGACCGACAGTCTGGGCGCTGGGTGCGCGAATCCAAATGCGAGTATCGCGAACGCCCCGTAGACGGAGACGGTGAACAGGAACGGTGATCAGGGACGCGGCCGCAAGACGGCCTGCGTCTGAGTGACCTTGGCCACCAACCGTCCGGTGTCGTCGCGGACCTCGGTCTCGACGACGATCGTGGTCGAGCCGACGTGCAGCGGCGTCGACCGGGCAGTGACCGATCCGCCCTTCACGGCACCGAGGAAGTTGGTCTTGGACTCGATCGTCGACGTGCCGATCGCCCCGTCGGGCAGGTTCGAGAACGCGCAACCGGCGCCGGCGGAGTCGGCGAGCGTCATGATCACTCCACCGTGCAGCACGCCATTGCTCGTGCACAGCTCCGGTCGCCAATCGAGATCGAGCACGACCGCGTCGGCGGCGAACTCCCGCGCCGTGATCCCGAGCGTCGCGCACAGCGGCATCGTCTGGTGCACGATCTCGGTCGGCGGCGTCGCGGGGGTCGAAGGCGTCGTCATCGCGGCGACACCCCGACCAACTCGTGCTCGCCGCGCAGCGTCCGCTCGGTGTCGTCGTCGGCGGGGAAGAAGAGCTCGAGTGCGAGCTCGTCGAGCGTGACGTCGCGCGGCGTCCCGAACGTCGTGATCGTCGTGAACAGTGAGAGCTCACTCCCGGCGACCGTGAGGCGCATCGGGATCAGCAACGGCGGCTCGTCCCACTCGATCGCGTCGAACCCGTCGAGCAGCGTGGCGACCGTCGAGAAGCTCTCGACCTCGACGAGCAAGGCTTCGAGCTCCGGATCGCCGGTGAGAACGACCGAACGGCGCAGCTGTCGCAACAAGGGCGGTGCCCACTCCGCGAGGTTCGTCGTCCGCGCTGCGAGTCCGTCGGGGTGCAGGCTCACTCGGTAGACGTTGAGGGGAGGTTCGAGCAACGTTGCCGGCATCCCGACCGTCAGCAATGACGCCGCGTTGTTGGCGAGGACGACGTTCCACTGCCGGTCGACCACGACGCCCGGGTACGGGTCGTGGGCGTCGAGCATGCGCTGCAGTGACGCCCGGGCGGGGGCCATCGACGGATCGTCGAACGAGCTCTGGCTGTATCGCGGCGCGTAGCCGGCTGCGAGCAACAGGGTGTTGCGCTCACGCAACGGCACGTCGAGGTGCGTCGCGATCGCCAGCACCAACTCCGGGCTCGGGCGCGATCGTCCGGTCTCGACGAAGCTGAGGTGCCGCGGCGACACCCCGACCTCGAGGGCGAGATCCATCTGGCTCCTGCGCCGCCGGGTGCGCCACTCTCGAACCAGTTCACCGACACGTGGTCTCGCCATGTGATCACGCTAGAACGAGACGTCGGGCGGTACGACTACCCGTGAGGTAGTGATGCCTGACTACCACACGGGTAATCGTCATCGGGCACCGCTCGGACGATGGTGGGTGACATGCGCGAGACGACGACCGCTCGTCGAACGACGAACGACTCGGTCCACCACCACCTGGCTCGCTACGGGTGGGAACTGGTCGACACGATCACCGTCGCGCTGACGGGCACGGGCGAGAGGGCAGTCACAGCGCCAGGTGGAATCCGAGCAGGTGGATCGGCAGCTCTTCCAGCACCCAGTCGCGTTCGGCCTGCCGCCGGAATCCGAGCCGGGCGTACAGCCGGTGGGCCGCGGACATCCACGTACCCGAGTAGATGAACAACGCGTTCCGTCCGGCGCTGACCGCTTCGTCGATGCAGCGGCGCACGAGGGCCTCACCGACACCCCGTCCACGCGCTGGCGGGGCGACCGCGAGCATCCGAAAGCTGGCCTCGCCGGCGACCATGTTCTCGGCGTACGTGCTCGTCTCGTCGGCGACGTACGTGACGCAGCCGAGCGCACCGCCCTCGTCGTCGAACGCGGCGAACACGACCGAGCGCTCGACACGGCTGCGGACATCGGCGAGCTCGGCGTAGTACTCGGGAGCGGCGGGGGATTCCGGCAACGACTCGTAGCTGGCGACGACCAGCCCGCCAAAACCGTCGAGGTCGTCGTCGAGCGTCAGCTCCCGGATCACCAGTTCCACGGCGCAGCACCGTAGCGACACGTGGCCGACGCGGATATGTTGGATTCTGTCCAACATCGCCGTTCTGAGTTCGGAGTGGAGAAGTGCACGACGTCGAGCGGGTCAGAGCGTTCAACCGGCGTTGGACCGAGGTCATCGGACTGCTCGACGCCGGGCTGCTCGAGACCTCGTACTCGCTGCCCGAGGCGCGGGTGATGTTCGAGCTCGGCCGGCGTGGCGATGACGAACCGTTCGAGCAGATCGAGCTGCGCCGCCGGCTCCGGATGGACCCGAGCTACCTCACCCGGATCGTCGCCCGGTTGCAGCGCTCCGGCCTGGTCAGGACATACCGATCCGATGTCGATCGACGCCACGTCCGCCTCGCCCTCACGCCCGCCGGCCGGGCCGCCTTCACCGACCTCGATCGCCGTTCCGCGGCCCAGATCAGCGCGCTCCTCGAACCGCTCACCGACCACGACCGCCGACGGGTCGTGCTGGCGATCGACACGATCGAGCGGATCCTCTACGGCGACCGCCCGCGCGAGGTGACCGTGCGCGGCCTCGACAGCGGCGATCTCGGCTGGGTCATTCAGCGCCACGGAGAGGTCTACCGAGACGAGTACCAATGGGACATGACGTTCGAGGCACTCGTCGCAGAGATCGTCGCCAATTACGTCTCGCACCACCGGCCGGAGCGCGAGCACGCATGGATCGCGGAGGTCGATGGGTCCCGGGCAGGATGCGTGTTCTGCTGCCAGCGCGACGCTGACACCGCCCAGTTGCGGATCCTGCTCGTCGAACCGAGCGCCAGGGGACTCGGCATCGGCCGGCGACTCGTCGACGAGTGCATCGACTTCGCCCGCAGTGCGGGCTACAGCACGATGATGCTGTGGACCAATGACGTCCTCGTGTCGGCCCGGCGGATCTATGAGGCGGCCGGTTTCGAGCTCGTCGACGAGGAGCCCCACCACAGCTTCGGCCACGATCTCGTCGGCCAGAACTGGGAGCTCGCGCTGTGAACGCCGAGCACGAACAGTCGGCGGTGGAACGGCGTCTTCTCGACGCCAGTGTCGACACCGCGACGATCGCGGCGGCACGGCGTGACGGAACGCTTCCGCTGCTCCTCGCCGAGATCATGTTCCGGCCCGGCGTACCCCGCCACACGCTCGAGGAATCCTCGAAGCTGACGGGCCTCGACCTCGACGTCGTGCACGGTTTGTGGCGCTCGCTCGGATTCGCCGATCCGGACCCGAACGAGGCAACCGTGTCCGACGAGGACATCACGGCCGCGGTCACGCTCCTCGCGTCGGTGCGCGGGGGCGATCTGGAACGGGCGTTGCAGCTGATCCGC
>DASUEW010000513.1:0-9491 GCA_036274875.1 Ilumatobacteraceae bacterium | reverse complement strand
TCGGCAGCGACGTCGCTCGCATCGATCACCCTGACCAACTCGGCGACGAGCTGCTCGAACGACTCGCCCAGGGCCCACGCGTTCTCAAGCAACATCGCGGCCACAGCGGCATCGGCGTCTGGCGCGTCGAACTCACCGCCGACGACAGCAGACTCGTCGTGCGACCCGCTCAACGCGGCAGCGTCGAAGCGCGCATCGACGTCGCCACGCTGCGCGACTTCTTGCGGCCCTACTTCGACGCCGACGCGGGAGGCCACCTCATCGATCAGGCCTGGCAGCCGCGCATCGGCGACGGAATGATGCGCGCCTACCTCGTCGGCACCGAGGTCGTCGGGTTCGGCCACCAAGCTGTCAACGCGCGGCATCCCGACATCGCACAACCCGGACCCCGCCACTACCACGGCCCCAACGAACCTGCGTTCCAGCCGCTGCGAACATCGCTCGAGTCCGGTTGGATCACCATGATGTGCGAAACCGTCGGGCTCGAGACTCACCGGGTGCCATTGCTGTGGGACTGCGACTTCATGCACGGCGACCCTCAGCCCGACAACCCGAACGGCTACGTGCTCTGCGAAGTCAACGTCAGCAGCGTCGCCCCGTACCCACCATCCGCGATCGAACCCCTCGTCAACGCTGTCCGGGCCCAGCTCGACCGACTCGCCGCTCCGTAGCGGTCTCACGTCCCGCTCGACGTTGATCAGTGGTCGTGGCGTTGGAGCAGATCAGGCACGTGGTGATGCGCGAAGGTCAGCGGGCGGTGCCGATGTGCCTGCGGGTGACGCCCGACGAAGGTCTCGACGTGAGCTTGATCGTGGCGCCCCTCGTCGTGGCTGCGCGCAGCAGGCGCGACAATGGTCACAGCCACCAGCTCGTCGCCGGCGCCGACGGTGCGTCTCCGATGGTCCCGAGACCAGAACGCGCCGTTCGCCACGACCACGCCTTCGTCGAGCCCCACCCGCTCCACAATCACGTTCGCTACCGAGCAACCGAACCGTCCGGGTACGGCCGGGTACGGCACTTCCGATCTGTCCCGAGGCGGCCCGGATCCGAGCGACAATCCCTGGCCGCAACGCAAGCAGCCGCGCCACAGATCCGGCGCTACAGGCGGCCCAATCGCTCGGTACTTCCTGACGTCACGCTCGGGCCAGCATGCGTGGACGACTGGCTCCAGGATCGTGTCGTTACGGGCGCTACCGAGTCAGCCCGAGGATGTCGAACAACCGGTCAGCGCCGCGCAATCGACGACGTTGCCGAGCCTCAGCGTCGACATCGACCTGCGTGTCGATAGCGAACGTCCGGGTGCCTCAGCTGTGGTCGAACACGGTCACCTCAGTGTCGGTCACTCCGGTCACGACGACGTCAGAAAGCGTCTGGGTCACACCGCCGGGCGGCCGTACCGCCCGTCGGATCGCAGTACCAGAAACCTGGGCCTGCGACAGCTCCTCCCGCGACGTCGCAGTCATCTCGGCGAACAGTACCCAGACGTCGCATCGACGCTCGGACGCTTCCGGTCAGGCCGTTTGCTTGCGGTCGGGCTGGCCTCATCGTCCAAGTCGCGTTCGAGTGCAGGCGCGGCCGTCTCCGGCTACTTCGAGGACGAACGAAGCTTTGTGCTCACGATCAAGATCAGCCCGGTAACCCGAACACGAGGGCAACGAGCCACGCCGGTATACAGCCTGCGGCAATGCTCGATGTCTCGATGACGCCCGCCTCGCCGATTGGCTCATCGTCAGCGCCACGACGACGCTGCCCACAGCTCCGCTGCAGCACCCGACACGGCTGCCGCGCTTCCACTGTGGCATCCTCACGGTGGGGGGGCCAGCCTTATTGGCCCGAGCGGACTCGTTCTGGCCGCAGCGTCAGCAGCCGGAACTCCCCTGGATGTTGCAGCCAACCATCGAGTCGTTCACGAGAGATCGGGTCGTTCAGATCCCAGTACCGGTCGGCGAGTTCGGCGGCGAGTTCCACGCCACCGCTCTCGCTGATCTCGACCGTGCCGTCAAACGCCACCCAACCTTCCGGCTCCCCGACAGTGTTCGTGACCAGTACCGACGCACGCGAGTCGCGCTCGAGACGTTCGATCTTGCCCGATGTGCGCCCAGCGAACATCCGCACTCCATCGCTATCCCAGTCGAACCAGATCGGCACACCGATCGGTGACCCATCGTCGCGTGTGGTGAGCACGATCCCGATCCGAGTCGTGTCGAGCAACCAATGGTGTGCAGGTTCCGATGTCGTTGGCGAAGACATGATGTTGGTGTCCTTCCTGAGTGCCGCCGCCGGGCGACGGTGTCGGCAGCGCTGACCTTGACGCAAGGTCCAATCGCATGATAGCTAGTTAGCTATGTTACTATCAAGTGGAAGGTCGAATCGGGATGATCTCGAACGTGTGCTCAAGCCGTTGGCGAACGCGCGACGATTGGAGATCCTCGACTGGCTGAAGGACCCCGTTGCACACTTTCCCAAGCAGGAGTCCGGCGATCCGATCGAGGACGGTGTGTGCAATGTGTTCATCGCCGACAAGTTGGGGATCAGCCAGCCCTCCGCTTCGCGACACCTCAAATGTCTCGTCGACGCCGGATTGCTGATCGCCACCCCGCGAAGCGGATGGACGTACTACCGGCGAAACGAGGCTGCGATCGCTGCAGCTGTTGACGCGATCGCACAAATCTGACCGGCCACCGACCCGTACTCACCAGAGAGGTACTCATGTCCGATCAACCGGTTGCGCTGGTCGTCGCAGGTGGGAGCGGGATCGGTGCCGACGCAGCTCTCTGCCTGGCCGAGGACGGGTCACTGCCGGTCGCTACGAAAACAACCCCTGACCTGGGAGTTTACCAGGTCAGGGGTTGGAGGCGGCGCCGGGAATCGAACCCGGGTAAAAGGCTTTGCAGGCCCTTGCCTCAGCCACTCGGCCACGCCGCCAGGCACGTGGAGGTTAGCGGGCGGTTGGCCGGGCTGTGAGACGTGGGCGCGGTGGGCATCCTTGTCCGCCGCCCCTCACTCCACCAACATTGAGCGCGGTGGGACGCTGCATGCACCTCGTGCTCGCCGGGCTGGTGCTCGTCGGAGTGGGATGCGACGCCGACGCCGAGCAGCAGTCGGGCGGTGATCCGTGCGTGCGGTCCATCGAGCGGGCGTCGCGGGCGGCCGAGATCAGTGATCAGATCGAGTTCCTCGACTCGGCGCTGCTGTCATGTCGCTCGTTCACGGCGTACGACGCCCAGCTCGGTCGGTATCCCGGCATCATCGGCTATGACAGTTTGACGTACGTCAGCACCCGCTGCGCGGCGCTCGCCGACGACGAGCTCGTGAGTGAATCAGCGGTGTGCACCGACATCGCCTCGCCGACATCGAGCACACTCGGCGGCACGCCCGCACTCGAATACATCGGCCAGACGTTGGACGGTCGCGCGGTGACCCTCGGTCCGGACGACACCGAGTTCGTCGACGGGAAGCCGGTGGCGATCGTGGCGATCGTCGACATCGCCGCGGAGGACGGCTGCGTCGGAGTCGTGGCCGAACGTGACAGGTGGCTCGCCGAGGCGAACGACCCGATCACCGGCGACGAGGCGTCGATCTACGCCCAACACGCCGAGAACGTCCTGGCGTTCATCGGGTGCGACGTGCCGACATCGACAGCGCCATAGCTCGCGCGAACCCGACGCGCAGCAGTGTGCGATGCTCGGAGGATGCACACGTTCGTCCATCCGTTGCGTCGGGCGATGCGCGTCGCTGGCGATCGCGAGGCGATGGTCTGTGGCGATACCCGGCTCACGTATCGTGGGTTCCTCGAGCGCCTCGAACGCCTCCAGACACTGCTCGTCGCACTGGACACCCGGCCGGGCGACCGAATCGGTGTTCTGGCCCTCAACTCGATCCAGTTCATGGAGCTGTACTGCGGCATCTCGGCGTGTGGACGATGCCAGGTGCCGCTCAACTTCCGTTGGGCCGAACCGGAGCTGGCGTACGCGCTTGCTGATTCCGGAGCCCGCATCCTCATCACCGATCGCGACCCCGGCTCACTTGCCGACCTCGTCGATCGCGTGATCCGTATCGACGACGGAGAGTACGACACGCTCGTCGCGGCCGCGCCGCGCACGCCGTTCGACGACGCTGCGGTGCACGAGACCGAGACGGCCGGCCTCTTCTACACGGGCGGCACGACCGGCGCCAGCAAGGGCGTCATCCTCACCCACCGCAACCTGATCGCCAACGCAACGAACATGCAGATGGTGATGCCGCTGGAGCTCGATGACGTGTACCTCGTCATGGCGCCGTTGTTCCACGCCGCCGGTTCGGTGTCGGTGTTGCAGACGATGTACGTCGGCGCCAAACATGTCATCCTCCCCTCGTTCGATCCGGGCGAGGTGCTCGACGTCATCGAGCGCGAAGGCGTGACCGCGACGCTTGGCGTGCCGACGATGGTGGCAGCCGTGGTCGACGAGCAGATGGCGCGCCCGCGTGATGTCAGGAGTCTGAGGCTCTTGTCGCATGGCGGTTCACCGATCGCGATGGAGGTCCTGCGGCGCGGTCGCCAGGCGTTCCCGACCACCCAGTTCGTCCACCTCTATGGCGCGACGGAGACCGCCCCCCTCGTCACCGGCCAGCCCCACGAGGAACAGCTGCTCGGCACACCACTCGAGAAGTCGGCCGGCCAAGCCGTCGTCGGGGTCGAGGTCGTCATCCGTGATCACGACGGCAATCCGCTCGCTGACGGTGAGGCCGGCGAGGTCACGATGCGAGGCAACAACATCATGGCCGGCTACTGGAACAAGCCCGAGCAGACCGCGGCCGCACTGCGCGACGGCTGGTACTGGTCCGGCGATGTCGGGCGGCTCGACGCCGAGGGTCATCTGTTCCTCCTCGACCGCTCGAAGGACATGATCATCTCGGGCGGCGAGAACGTCTACTGCACCGAGGTCGAAGACGCCCTCTACACCCACGCAGCCGTTCTGGAGGCGACCGTGTTCGGCATCCCGAGCGAACAGTGGGGTGAGGCGGTCCACGCCGTCGTCGTGCTCCGCTCGGATGCCACGGAAGCCGAGTTGATCGGCCACTGCCGCACATTGATCGCCGGCTACAAGGTGCCGCGTTCGAT
Source organism: Ilumatobacteraceae bacterium (assembly GCA_036274875.1). Classification (GTDB taxonomy): domain Bacteria; phylum Actinomycetota; class Acidimicrobiia; order Acidimicrobiales; family Ilumatobacteraceae; genus JALOLG01. The sequence goes on along the minus strand of DASUEW010000513.1, from coordinate 4,390 downwards.
CTCGTTCCAGGCCGATCCACTCCCGAAGTCAGGCCCGGGCAAGGTCCTCAAGCGCGAGCTGAGAGCCCCCTTCTGGTCCGACCACGAGAGCATGATCGTGTGACGCGGACCCAGCTCCGGTTCTGGGCTGCCATTTCTTTCGGATGCCGAAAGGTTCAGCCACCCAGAAACGGGAAGCGCGCCGTCGAGGACACGAGGCGAACTCCCGGATTCAGAGGTGAAGCTCGGGTTCGGCACGCCGGCGCCGTCAGGCGCTTCGGCGGCCGCATCAAGCAAAAGCGACTGACAGGACGTCGGCGTAGGTGTCGGCGAGGTGGAACGTCATCTCCGAACGGACTCGCTCGGGGACGTCGTCGAGGTCGGGGCCGTTGCGCCTCGGCAACACGACGTCGCGCAGGCCGGCTCGGTGGGCCGCCAGCACCTTCTGCTTCACGCCACCGATCGGCAGCACCGCGCCTTGCAGTGTGATCTCGCCGGTCATCCCGACCGAGTCCCGCACCGGGCGGGACGTGAGCAGGCTGACGAGAGCGGTCGCCATCGTGATACCGGCCGACGGCCCGTCCTTCGGAACCGCTCCGGCTGGCACGTGGACGTGGAAGCGTCGCTGCAGGGACTCCGGATCGATTCCCAGCTCACCGGTGTGCGACCGCACGTAGTTGAGCGCGATCTGGGCCGACTCCTTCATCACGTCGCCGAGCTGCCCGGTCAGGGTGAGCCCGGGTTCGGCGCCGTCGGCTGTCGGGAACGCGGTGGTCTCGATGAACAGCACGTCGCCGCCGTGACCGGTGACCGCGAGACCGGTCGCGACACCCGGAAGCTGGGTCCGCTCGGGCACGTCGTCGATGACCTTCGGGCGACCGAGCCACTCGGCGAGCTGCGATGCGTCGACGGTCAAGGGCGTCACCGCACCGGTCGCGATTCGGGCGGCGGCCTTGCGGACGAGGCGGCCGAGCTCGCGCTCGAGACCGCGCACACCCGCCTCTCGCGTGTAGCCCTGGATCACGGCACCGATCACGTCGTCGGCGACGATCAACTCGTCGTCGCGCAGGCCGGAACGGCTGCGTTGGCGCGGCAGGAGGTAGCGCTCGGCGATGTCGATCTTCTCGTCCTCGATGTAGCCATCGAGGCGGATGATGTCCATCCGGTCGAGCAACGGGCCGGGGATGCCGTCGGCCACGTTGGCGGTGGCGAGGAACACGACCTCCGACAGGTCGAGGTCGACTTCGAGGTAGTGGTCGCGGAACGTGTGGTTCTGCGCCGGGTCGAGCACCTCCAGCAGCGCGGCCGTCGGATCACCGGACCACCCGCCGGCTGAGAGCTTGTCGACCTCGTCGAGCAGCACGACCGGGTTCATCGTCCCCGCCTCGATGAGGGCACGCACGATCCGGCCTGGCTGCGACCCGACGTAGGTGCGACGGTGACCACGGATCTCGGCCTCGTCGCGGATGCCGCCGAGCGCGATGCGCACGAACTTGCGCCCCATCGCCCGGGCGACCGACTCGCCGAGGCTCGTCTTGCCGACCCCTGGCGGGCCGACGAGGGTGACGATCGCGCCATTGCCGCGCCGGCTGTCGCTCTCGCGCTCGTCGAGACCACGCTCGTGCCGGAGCTTGCGGGTGGCGAGGAACTCGACGATGCGATCCTTCACGTCGTCGAGGCCATAGTGGTCGTCGTCGAGCACGCGCTTGGCGTGTCCGAGATCGACGTTGTCGTCGCTCCGGTTGTTCCACGGCAACTCGAAGATCCGGTCGAGCCACGTCCGGATCCACGAGTGCTCGGGCGACTGGGTGCTCGTCCGCTCGAGCCGCTCGAGCTCCTTGTCGATGGCGGTGCGCACGCCGTCGGGCGCGTCGAGCTCGTCGAGGCGGGCGCGGTACTCGCCGACCACGTCGTCGTCGCCTTCGCCGAGCTCCTTGCGGATCGCGGCGAGCTGCTGGCGCAACAGGAACTCGCGCTGTTGCTTGTCGACGCCCTCGCTGACGTCGTTGCGGATCGACTGGGCGACCTGGAGCTCGGCCAGATGGCCGCGGGCCCAACTCATCATGAGCTCGAGTCGGGCCGACACGTCGACCGCCCGCAACACGGCGAGCCGCGCCGCGTCGTCGAACTCGGCCCACAGCGCGACCGAATCGGCGAGCGCGCCGGGGTCGAGGTTGCGACGCAAGAGCTCGGGCAGGCGACGCGAACGCCGCAGTTCGGCGATCAGTTCGAGGGTCGCGCGCAGCTCGCGGGCGACGTTCTCGATCGAGGGCGACGGCGACGGATCGCGCAGCACCTCGTATTCGGCGACGTCGGCGCCGCGCTCGTCGCGGTCGATCGCCACCACCCGGGCACGCGTCTCGACCTGAACGATCGCGACCGGCTCACCCGTCGGCAACGAACCCATGTCGGGGACCCTGGCCAGCACCGCCAGCTCGTGCTCGTCGCCGCCGGTGAACAACAGCGGACCGCCCGCGGTGGCCTCGACGGCGCGGCGAAGCTCGTCGGTGGCGAGCGGGATGGTCAACACCGCGCCCGGCAGGACCACGCTCGGCAAGTGGGCGATGGGAAGGCGGGAACGGACACCCGAAGTCGTCATGTATCGAAGGGTACCGATAGGAAACTTGATTGGCACCGACTCAAGTTTCCTGTCGGCTACTTCGCCGTCAGGTCATCGGTCACGCCTTCCAAGCTGGCGTTCACCCGTCGTGGCGCCTCGCGACGAGCCGCGGCATCGCCGCCGCCCGGGCCGCGATCGATCCCGCCCCACCATCGACCCGGCCCAGCCACGCCCGCTCGGCGATCGCGTCGAGACGTGGGAAGACCAGTTCGTCGAACGCCTCCGCAGTGCGGATGTGCTCGGTCCACACACACGCCTGGAGGCCGAGCAAGCGTTGGCGCGCCTCGTCCGACCAGCCGGCACCGGGCTCGAACGCGCAGACGTCGTCGAGCCCGACGCTGCCCGCCCAGCTCGCTCCCGGCGACGTCCAGTCATCGTCGAGCGCCATGTCGAGGTAGAACGCGTCGGGTGCGCTGACGACGACGTCGAACCCGGCGTCGGCGAGCACGCGTGCGTCGGCAGCGGACTTCCATGCCACGACGTACCCGTCCGACGGCTGGAGGCCGCCGCGCTCGGCCACCTCCTGCCAGGCTCCGACATGCCGGCCCGTGAGGCGTCGGACGGCGGTGACGACGTCGGCCATGAAGGCGGCCTCGATCGCGTTGGCGCCGACGAGCCCCCGGGTCCTGGCGAAGTCGGCCACGACCGGCGAGCGCTCCCACGCACCCGGCGCGACCTCGTCGCCGCCGACGTGCAACCACGGTGAGTCGAACATCGCCGCGAGCGCGCCGACCACCGTCTCGATGAACAGCATCGTGGCGGGCAGACCCGGGTACAGCGAGTTGTCGACGAAGCGCTGCACGCTGTGAGCCGCGGTCGTGTCGTCGGGATCGCGCAGCGACGGCAGGGCCGTGAGCGCGGCGTGGCAGTGGCCGGGCAGATCGACCTCGGGCACGAGCACGACGCCGAGCTCGCGAGCGCGCCCGACCCATCCGCGGATCTCGTCGACGGTGTAGCTCCCGCCGGTAGCCGCCGCCGCCGAGCCGAGCAGCGGTGGGATCGGTAGCCCGTGACCTCGCCAGGCGCCGATCGTGATGAGCTCGGGGTAGCCCTCGATCGGGACGCGCCACGCCTCGTCGTCGGTGAGGTGGAGGTGGAGCCGATCGAGCTTGCGCCACGCCGCCAGGTCGATGAGTCGCTCGACGTCGGATGCCGGGAAGAACTGGCGGGCGAGATCGACGTGGAGCCCCCGCCACTCGTAGGTCGGCCCGTCGACGATCCGGACTCGCTTCGGCGACCTGTCGCGCAGCAGCTGGGCGACCGTGACGAAACCGTGCCGGAAACCCGTCGCGTCGCTCGCCGCGACCACTGCCTCGGCGGTGGCCTCGTCGAAGCGCACGTCGTAGTGACCCGGTGGGACAGCCGCCGTGATGGTCGAAACCGACCAGACGCCTGCGCCAGTGGAGTCACCGACGCCCAGCGCCCATGGCCCCTCCGGATGGAGCCGCCGTTCGGCCCGGGCGACCGCCCGCCAGACGTCGCCGACGTCGTTCGAACCCGACCTCAGCCGCGCCGCCGATCGCACCCGCGCCGACGCCGACCCGTCGCGCCCGAACGATCCCTCGATCGCCGCCGGCCATGGCACGAGCGCCGGACCCGCATCGGTTCCGCGCACCGACGTTCGTTGCTCGCGTTTCAGACCGGCGGTTGGCGGAGGAGCTGTCATCGGTTCGACGTGGACGTCGATCGTCGAGTCGTCGTCGAGCACGACGAACGCGCTGGCCGGCCCGTCGTTGGCGTGTCGGGGGCGGTGCCCGACCGTCAGCCTCGTGATCACGAGTTCCGCACCGG
>DASUEW010000512.1:0-2058 GCA_036274875.1 Ilumatobacteraceae bacterium | reverse complement strand
GTCCTCCCGGGCCGCCGGCCCGGCGCCGAATCGCGCGTCGCCGTCTCGCACCTCGAGGTGGTAGGTGATCGTGCCCTCCGGCCCGTCGGTCACGACTTGAGTGAGGCCGATCGAGTGGTCCGCGGCGAGCGTCGCGAGCTGCTCGCTCTCGGCGACCTCACGCGACAACTCGGTGATCCACTGCAGGCTGAGGTACCGCACGGTCTCGCCGTTCCTATCGGTTCGCTCGCTCCGTTCGCCGGTTCGCTCGTGCGAGTTGTTGGGGCGCTCGCTTCGCTCGCTCGTGATGTCGGTTCGCTCGCTTCGCTCGCTCACTGGGTTCCGTAGTCTGCCAGAACATGGCGCTCACGCGGTCTGACGACCGGCCGCACTCCGGCGCTGCGGTCGAGGAGTGGCTGTTCGCAGCGTGGACCGCCGACGCGACGATCGGGCTCCTGTCCGGTCATCGGTTGCTCGGTCCTCTGGCGTGGTACTGGGCGTGCCTGGCGACCGAGGGTCGGCCGCTGCTGCACGTCGCCGAGTGGGACGTGCCGGTGCGTGCCGATCCGCTCATCGTCAAAGCACACGCACTCTGGGCGGAGCACATCTGCGACGAACCGATGGAGCAGTGGACGATCGGCAACGAGACGTACGCCGCCGCGCTCGATGATCCGGCGGATGCGCTCGGGCGCGCGTACGGGAACCCGACGCCAATCGCGTTCGATGTCGAGTGGTACGCGACGGGCGAACCGGTGCCGATCGCCGACGGCTACGCGCAACGCGGCGTCGCCCACGGGGCGATCGACGTCGCCGGGAGGGACCGCCTCGAGCTGGTCGAGGTCGCCGCCCACCGATGGCACCGGTGGACGTTCGACCCCGCCGGCTTCGGGCCGGTCGTGCTGCCGACGGTGGTGGCGCACACGAACGTGCGGGCGCCGTTCGCGTTCCCCGACGGCAGCACGACCGACCTCGTCCTCACCCCGGATGGCTGGTGCGAGCGAGATCCTCGTCGACGCTGACGTCGCCTCTGATTTCACCCGCTGCTTCGGGTGCGGCCGCCGTCGTCACCGCTGCCCCAGCGCCCGCCGGTCGACGTCGACGGGGCTTCACAACGATCCAGGCGATCGCGAGCACGACGGCAGCCAGCGCGAGGAACGGGGTGAGAATGGCGAGCACGAACCCGATCGCGAACAGGGCGCCGAGGAACGCGTCCCACCCTGACCGGAACGCGTCGCCGATGCCGTCGTCGGCGTCGTCCACCGGGTCGGGCGCCGCCGTCGCCGGGTAGACGTCGATCGTGAGCGTCGACAACGCGACCCGCTCGGTCAGGTTGGCCTGTGTCGCGAGCAGCCGTTCGAGGTCGGTCTGACGGCGGGTGAGCTCGCCCTCGAGATCGACCATCTGACGGAGATCGGTCGTCGCCTCGAGGAACTCGCGAACGCGGTCGACACTCTGCTCGGCGTTGCGGATCCGCACCGACAGGTCGACGAGTTGGTCGGTCACGTCCTGTGCCTGTTGGTTGGTCGAGAGCACGGTACCGAGCTCGTCGAGGCCGCTCAGCACGGCGCCGAGCTCGGCGGGTGGAACCTTGACCGTCAACGTCGCCCGGCCGGTAGGCGCCGGTTCGTCGGTGTCGTTGCCGTCCGCACCGCTGCCATCCGCGTTGCCATAGTCGATGTCGGAGGCGAACACGGCGCCGCCGTGGGCCGCCGCCGACTGCCTGATCCCCTGAACGGTGCGCCGGAGATCCTCCGTCGTCATCGTCACTTGCATCTCGATCGCGATGTCGCGACCCAGGTTTGCGAGGTCGGAACCGGCGATCTCGGCCCCGCCGAGAGCGCCGACAGCCGGTTCGGTCGGTGCCGTATCGGCCGGCGACACTGTTTCCTCGGTCGCCGCGGCGAGTTGCTCGTCGCCGTCGCGAGCCGGCGCCTCCGTGGCGGTCGCTGCGTCGAAGCTGGACGATTGGTCGTCATCGTCGGCACAGGCGACCAGCGCGACGGCGATCACCGTGCCGAGCGCGATGGCTCGGACGGGCCAGCCGGGCCATGGCGGACGACCGGGTGCGTGACCAGATGA
>DASUEW010000511.1:0-3230 GCA_036274875.1 Ilumatobacteraceae bacterium | reverse complement strand
CGAGATCGCCCTCGGTCCGAAACGCTGACGGCCTGTCACGGTCCGAAACGCTGACGCGCCCCGTCGCGACGTCGCCTGTCATTGGGTAGGACGCGCAGTTGCGAGCAGCGCCTCGATCCGCTCGATCGCCTGTCGGGGTGTGGGCATCGACCCGATCTCGGCCCCGACCCGTTCGGCCGCGTGGCGGTACTCGGGGTCGTCGAGCAACGAGCGCACCGACTCGCGGATGCCAGGGATCGTGACCTCGTGGCGCAAGAGGCGACGGCCGGCCCCCGCCGCGACCACCCGGTCGGCGTTGGAGTACTGGTCGGCGCCTTGGGGGATGACGAGGAGCGGCAGCCCGTAGGCGAGCGCGCCGAGCGTGGTGCCCGAACCCCCGTGGGCGATGACCGCGTCGCAACGGCCGAGCAACAGGGCCTGCGGAACGTATCGGTGCACCACGACGTTGTCGGGCTGGGGCCCGAGCGCCGCCGGGTCGTTGTGACGCCCGACGGTGACGACGAGCGCGACCGGCTCATCGCGCAGCGCCTCGATCACCTGACGAAAGATGTCGATGTTGCGGTTCCAGATCGTTCCCATCGTCATGTAGACGAGCGGCACACCACCGAGACGATCGAGCCACTCGGGTGGGTCCTCGGTGGGCATCTCGGCTGCGGCGGGGCGTAGGTTCTGCACCGCGGCAAGCGATGCGATCTCGGGGTTCTGCAGCGACGGCGGGCAGGTGTCGACGTACAAGTGGCGGAACAGGCCGGCGAGCGGGTGGGGTTCGAGACCGCGCGCCCGCCAGTGCGGAGCTGCCGCCTCGCCGGCAGCTCGCAGCAGAGCAAGCGGGATCAGCGAGCCGTAGCTCACGTCGACGTACGGGATCCCCCGCACCGCGCTCACGAGAGGGGCCGCCAGCTCGGCGACCTCGTGCACGATCAGCTCTGGCGCCCACGTCTCGATGACGCGCTCGAGGTCGTCGGCGCGTGGCACCAGTTCGAGGTTGGCGAAGATCTCGGTCAGGAAGAAGCGGCGCTGCTCGTCGCCGACGAGCCGGCCGAACCCGGGAAAGCGCGGTGCCCACTCAGCTCTGAACTCCTCGCCGCGACCGGCACGGAACGCCTCGAAACCTGCCTCGCGTGCCCGTTCGACGTAGGGCTCTCCGGTGGCGAACGCCACGTCGTGCCCAGCGGCCTTGGCCGCGGCAGCCAGCGGTACGAGTGGTTCGTAGTGCCCGGCGAGCGGCCGGCACGAGAACAGCATGCGCGAACCCGTCACACGATCATCCCCGCTCGCGGCGACCGCGCATCACGGTGGCGGGGACGGGGATCGACTCGTACTCGTCGTCGTCGGGTAGCACGATCCCGAGGAATCGACCGTCGTCGCCGTACCGCAGGCGCGGCATGATCGCGGGTGGGGATTCGATCGCGGCGCCGGCCGCCAGGGCCAACACGGCCGACGCGTGCCGGTCGAGGAACTCGAGGTTCCGGATCGTCGGCGGGAACAGCTGCAGCTCGCCCGCGGCACCGCGAGCGAGCGCATCCCGAGGGGTGACCCACAGGCTGGCGATCGTCTCCGAGTCGTCGTGCAGGGGCTCCTGCGCCACCGGCGCCAGTGCCAAGAAGAACCGGGTGTCGAACCGCTTCGGCTCGCCGATCGGGGTGATCCAGTGGGAGACGTATTCGACCAGACCCGTGAGCAACCGCAACCCTTCCCCGGCGCACAGATCGACGAGCGTACGGTCGCCGCTGTGCACGGCGCGACGGGCGGCACCGAAGCGCCGTTCGATCGAGGGTTCGTCGAAGCGGATCGCGTCGGCGCTGTCGACCGGTCGAGCGAGCAGCACGCCGGCCTCCTCGAAGCACTCGCGGATCGCGGCCACCCAGTACGCGAGACCTCCATGATCGAGACCGAGCCGTGCACTCGCCTGCCGGTCGTCGAGATCGTCACAGATCGCCTCCAGCTCGGCGGCATGGTCGGCGGCATCGACCCGACCGCCGGGGAACACGTACCCGCCGGCGAACGAGGCGCCGAGCGCGCGACGCAGCATGAACACCTCGAGCCCGTCCGCACCATCACGCACGAGCATCACGGTCGCCGCCGGGCTCAGGGGAACGGCGTTGGCGTCGAGCTCTTCGGTCACGGCGGCGACGGTAGCCCTGCCGCTGAACGGTTCAACCCATCGGCTCGACGACCACCACGTCGTCGTCGCCGTCGTTGTCGTCGCGACGCACGATCACGTACAGGATCGCGGCGACCACGATGGCACCGAGCACGAGTGCCATGGTCTGCCAGTTGTCGCTGAGCCGCACGATGATCCAGTTCTGGAGATCCTCGACCTGGTTCGTGATGGGCGCCGAATCCTCGTTCACGTCGACGACCCAGAAGTAGTACACGAGGTACAGCCCGGACAGGACGACAAACACGGCGGCGACCGCCTCGACATGGCGCATGCCCGTGCGGAGCACCCGCAGCAGTCCCGTGTTGGCGACAGCGAGCGTGATGGTGAGGGCGGTGACGACGAGCGACATCCCTGCGCCGTAAGCGACGACGTTGGCGATCCCGCTCATCACACCCTCTATGCGCGTGCTGCCCAACAGGGTGGCGAGGAACAGCCCGATCGTGCAGCCGATCGACGCCACCGCGTAGGCGACCCCGTAGACGAACATCGAGCCGACGGTGCGTCGCCGTCCGCCGGCATCCAACCGCGGCGTCGCGATCGGGAGCTTGTAGCCGAACAGCATCGCCACACCGAGCACGACCAGACCGACGCCGATCACGGCGGTCGCGTAGCGGGCGTTCCGGTTGATCCATTGGGTGAAGTGCACCGAGATCAGTCCCGCCGCGAGGAACACCGTGAGGAAGCCCGCCGACACCGATGAGCTCACCACGAGTGCTCGGCGAATCGACGCCCGCTGCGAGCCGGGGTGCTGGCCCTGCATCCCGAGGAAGTACATGAGATACGTCGGCAGCAGGATGAATCCACACGGATTCACGGCTGCCACCAACCCGCGGAGGAACGACAGACCCACCTAGAACAGCTCCTCGATGCGGGCCCGCAGCTGCTCGCGGTCGATCACGCCCGTCTGGGCGATGATCACACCGTCGGGGTCGACGAACAACGTCACCGGAAAGCTGACGACGCCGACGGCGTCGACGAACACGCCCGACTCGTCGCGCAGCAGCTCGTAGCCGACACCGCGATCTCCCGCGAAGCGTTCCATGACGTCGACCGAGTCGAACGGGTT